>DUZM01000155.1 GCA_013349485.1 Candidatus Hydrogenedentota bacterium
ATGGACCAGATTGCCCCGCCGCCCAAAAGCAAAACGGCGGCAATCCCAACGAGGGCTATCGTGGGCCTCATACTCTTGACGGGGTCTGCGGCCGTGGGCGGCGGGCGGTTGTTTTCAGGACTTCTCGGTTCGTGCGGCCAGAATCGTGCAACCCGGAGCGTCGGCGTCGCGTCTGGCCAGATCGACCAGCCAGTCCGGAAACGTGCCGCCTGCATCCCGTTTCGCGAGGACGAAGAGTTCCTCGAGCACCTCGGGGTGTCGTTCCGCGACGCTGTGCGCAAACGGGTCGGGCTCCTCGAGGTCGTAGAGTAGACAATGTGTGCCCAACACGCTGCAGTTGAACCACCATCTGTCAGTGATCACGGTGGGGCATGCGCCCCAGCCAATCGTGACGTGATCCCGGGAACCGTTGCTCCCGCTAAGCGCGTCGGCGACAAACGGAACGCCGTCTATCGGGATGGGCGGCGCGACCTTGGCCATTTCGAGGATCGCGGCGGCGATGTCCACGTGCGTCACAAACATGTCGCTCGTCGTTGCCGCGTGTTCGCCGCTCGGGAACCGGATAAACAACGGGGTGTCATAGACCTCGGGCATCGACGGATGCCCCCGTTTGCCGCAGTATCCGCGATCGCCAATCGAATGGCCGTGATCCGTCGTCACGATGACCACCGTGTTGTCGAGCGAGCCGAGCACGCGCATCTGCTCGATCAGGTAACCGAACCAGCGGTCGCACTGGGTGACGCTGGCGCTGTAATTGGCTTGGGTCCGTTCGAGGAGTTCCGCCGTCAGTCCCTCGTCGCTGTAGCCGCTCTTCACCTGCTCGGGCGTGTCTTTGTCGAGATACATCTTGCGGTAGTGCGGCGGGACAAGCCACGGTTCGTGCGGGTCGAACGACTCGACCGTGAGAAAGAACCTGTCGGCATCCTGATTCTGTTCGAGCCACAGGGCGGCCTCGCGTAAGACCCGAGGCGCAAAGTAATCTTCCTCCCGCCGCCGATCGCGCATGTTTACCAGACATTGGCGAATAAAGGCGATTGCGGGCTCGGTTTGCAGCTCCTTCGGTAGCCAGTAATCGACTTCGTCTTGCGTGAGTGCCGGGCCGGATCGGCCTGGGTCGACCTCTTGGCCGCGCAGAAACATCCACTGGTCGAACCCGCGCCAGAAGTTCTTCGAGGGTTTGAACATATGGTATACGTCCGAGATGAGGCCGGTGCGGTAGCCCGTTTCGCGAAGGATTTCGGCGAGCGTCGGTTGGTCTTCGGGTATGGGCCCCCAGCCGGGCGCGCCGACGAAATCGCCCTTCAATCGAAAATCGCCGTCGTGGAACGGATAAACCCGGCGCCCCGTGTAAATCGCCCGCCGGGCCGGCAACGTCGGCAGCGATTCCGGGTAGGCGCGCGTCATAACCAGCGATTCTTCGGCAAACGCGTCGAGATGCGGCGTGTGCACCGCGCCCCAATACGGCTGCCCGTGAACGCTCAGACAATCCTTGCGCAACGAATCAAATATGACCAGGACAATGTTGATGGGCCGACCATTACTCACTGGGATAGTTCCTCATTGGTTTTGGCCGCCTCGCTCAGGGACCTCAGCGCTTTATTAACGGCGCCTTCGCCCCCAGAAACGGCGGCCACGTCGGGTTCCAAATGAACGAGGTTTGTGCCACCTTGGTATCGACCAGCGTACTTGCCGCGGCCCCCCCCGAGAGCTTCGAGAGATCGTACTCCCGTCGGAGTTCGTCGCCGGCCATCTCATCGAGCTCCCGCTTCATGCATACCTTCCGCACGCAAGATATCCCCAGTCCAGCAGGACGCACACATTATAAGAAACGCCCTGAGTTAAATCGGCCGTTCCTTTATGCGGATTTTCAAAACGGTGAAGTTAAGTTGCCGTGCCTAGGCGCGGTCAACGCCAACCCTTCGTTGGCTGCTCGCGTCAAGCGCTAGAACTCGAGAAACTCGCTCGGGTAGTGAGACAGGTCAAGTTCTTCGCTCTCCAGAATCAAACGTATGCCCCATTGTTGCATTGCAAGTGCGCCGAAAAGGATTTCAGTGGGGCGGCCATCTTCGTCCGCTCCAATCTCATTAAGGATCATGGCTTCAGTGTGAAAAGGCTTGTCAGCAATTGTCCCAACCAACAGGGCAGCTTGCGAAGATACTTTGGTTTCACCACCGAGTTTCGTGCGGGTCGGCAGGGGAAGATCCGTGACCTTCAGATGTCTGGCAACATCGGGAACAATGTACGAATTCCTTGCTCCCGAATCGAAGAGCGTCCAGCTATCCTTGCCGTTGACGCGGATCGTTTGACGTATTTTACCCATTTGAAAGCGCCTTCTGCGCAATCGAGCAAATATCTTAGACAATTGTAGCGGTTGCCACCCGGCCCTGCAAGTGGAAGGCTTTTACCAAAGTAGGGGGGCAGGCGCCACCATTCCTAGCGCGGCAAAGCCGCAAAGGTGAAATCTAGAACGGTCAATTGAAAACTGACTGACAACAAGGAGAGCACCAACAGAAATGCCCCCGGCGGGGGCGACGGACCGGCGCCATGGAACAGCGGTTGCCTTTGGCGCTTCCGTCACTTCTTGTCAGGGGTTCCGTTTTGGTGGGCGTTTTACCCAGCGTTCCGCTTCGGTGCAGGGTGGGCTTTACGCCGTCATCCCCTCCGGGGATTATGAATTCGTGTCTTGGTGCTTTGGGATCAATCACGACAGCGCAATGACGGTTGGGCCGACTTTTGGTGGGGCAATCTACCCGGCGGTTAGGGAAACCCAGACCTGTTGACAAGACCTAGCCGTACGCTTACGATAGCAGGAAGGCTGGGCGGCGGTTTAGGGTGGGTTGAATCTCGTTGGATTTGGATCGCCGACAGCGTCGTCCGGGGTCGGCATTCTTCGGGGATTCGCAGGGAGCGCGTTCCTTCTCCGGTTCCTTGGCGTGGCAACACGCACGCGTGTGCGCTTTCCGATAGAACAAGACAACCGATGAAGGAGATCGTGTTATGAAAGGCGTCGGTTTTGGAGTCGGCTGCGTTGTCGTTGGGGTAATTCTGCTTCTTGCCGCGTCCTGTGCGCAGCCTTCGCGGGGTGCACGCTCGCTTACGCCGGAAGAGGCGCGGACATTGGCGCCCGAGGAGGCCAAGGCGGAACTGCGGAAGCGCGAGATCTTCTTCAGCCGTAAGTCTTTCCTCCAAAGCGCGGCCAAGCGCGATCTTGTGGCCGTGAACCTTTTCCTGGCGGGCGGGATAGACATCAATGCGCGGGACGAATCCGGCGCGTCGGTATTGTCGCAAGTAGTGAGTCCGGCCCACAAGGAGGTGGCTAAGCTGCTTATAGACAACGGCGCGGATGTGAATATCCATTCGGATACCGCGCACTCCGCGTTGTGGAACGCGGCGCAGTTTGGTGACGTCGAGCTGGTACGAATTCTCTTAGCAAAGGGAGCCGACCCGAACTATGCCTCGCCACTCAAGCAGACACTCGGTAAAACGCCTTTGATGATTGCCTCAGACCACGGTAAGACGGAAATGGTGGAGGCATTGCTGGCACACGGCGCAGATCCAGACCTGCGCGACAGTCGCGGAAACACGGCATGGTCTCTGGCGAGAAACAAAGGCCACAACTAAGTGATCGAGCTGCTCGAGTACGTATCGGCTGCCCACTGAATCGGCGCACTGCGAAAACGAGAACGCCCTCAGTTACGCGCCTGCGGCGGAATGCAACGGCGCCGGACTCAGGTGCGCCGTGAAGAAGACGGAAGGAGAACCGAGGTATGAAGAGGGTGCAGTTTGGATCGCGTTGTGCCACAGTGCTCTTGGGTGTGCTGCTCGTCGCAACCTCCAATTGTGGAACCAAGACAACGGTGACGGTAACGCCGGAGACAGTCACCGTCGGCGTGAACGAGAGCGCCTATTTGAAAGCCAGTTCGACGTCCGAATACGATGTCCATTTCTTCTGGAAATCCGCCGACAAATCGGTGGCAAACGTGATGGGCTCGGGTCGCGGCGTCGCGGTGTGGGGCGTGGCCCCGGGCACAACGACCATCGCTGCCGAAGGCCGGCATAGCGCCGCCGTCGGAAAGGCCACGATCACGGTAAAGGCCGGGAGCCAGGAGGGAGCCGGGCCGCCGGCCACGTCGCCGGGCGCTTCTCGAGGAGCGTCGGCGGCGGTTGCCCCGAGCAACGGCACTGCAAAGGATACGGCGGAGGCGGACTACTACTATGTAGCCGTGCAGGATCTGGCCATCACAGAGGGCGCGCTGCCCGATGATTCCGAGGCGTCCACGGCGCCGCAAACGCGGCGCAGACCCGGGCAACGGCGCGTCTTCATGCAGCCGTATGCCGTCGGAAACGCGCACGAGGAGATCTACTGGGTGACGGAGGGGAACCGATGGGCCTGGTCTCTCGAACCCTTAGGCGCGCTCCTTGACGCCAGCCGCTTAGCCATTCGGACGCCGGCAGGACAGAGGCCTTCAGGACGTTTATTCATTCCCAAACCGGATTGGTCGGGAATGACCTATGCGGATTTCTCCGTTGCGACGGCAGCCCCTGATCAGGCCGATGCGCGCAAGCGTTTTCTGCAGGCCAAGGCGGACCACTATGAATGGTTGACCCGCCGGGGTTGTCCCGGCGCGGCGTGGTTTCGCCATCAGGCGAATGAGGCGCGACGCGCCCTTGAGGGGAGCGCGCGCGAGTCGGCCGCCAATACGAGACTCCCGGTGTCAGGACCTGGGCGCCGCTCAGGACTCGATGAAACCTATTCGCTGTTCTCGGGCGGTCGGGCGGTCAGCGAGAACCTGCAGTTGGATCGGGAACTCGGCGCGACTGGCGCCGCCGCCGAACAGGTGCCGCTCGAGTCTATCGAGGGCATCACGATAGCGGAGGTCGATTGGCAAGAACTGATTCAGGGCCTCGAACCCGAGCAGGACGCCCTCGCGACGCTCATTCCTGCGGATCAACACGTCCTCTTCTTCCCGTCTTTTCAGGCCATGGTCGACCTGGCCGATGAAGCGCAAGCCCGCGGCACGCCGGTGCTGCGTCTGCTCGAATCCCGCGCGGAAGACGCGGGAACGCGCGAGCGCTACGAGCGCCAGTTGTGCCTTTCTCTCGATAGTTTGACGCGTCTCGTCGGCCCGAAACTGGTATCGAGTATCGCGTTCACGGGATCGGACCCGTATCTCCGTACCGGGTCGGACGTGGCCATTTTGTTCGAAACGGCAGACGCGGACGCGCTCGAAACGGCTATTGCCGCGCGCCAGGCGCTGGCGGCATCGGCCGTTGAGGGCGCCGAGGCCGTGTCCGGGTCTGCGGGAGCAGTCGAATATCGGGGCGTGGTCTCGCGGGATCGCGCGATCTGTTCTTATCTCGGGTCGGTAGGCGGCGCGGTCGTGGTCACGAACTCGATAGCCCAACTCGAGCGCATCGCGGCAGCGGCCAACGGCGGGATCCCGGCCATCGCCTCGCTCGACGAGTATACGTTTTTCCGGGATCGCTACAAATGCGGCGACGCCGATGAAACGGCACTGCTGATACTAACCGATGCGACCATCCGCCGCTGGTGCGGGCCGCGATGGCGAATCCTGGCGTCGCGCCGGACGCGGGCGGCCGCCGTTCTGTCCGAACTACAGGCAAAGCACCTTGACGCGCTTGCCGAGGGAAACGTCGAACCGGGGCCGTTGGCGCCCGAGGCAAGCGCGCCGGACGCGGGCACTATCCAAATCACGTCTGACGGCGTAACCTCAGCCGTCTATGGAAACCTGACGTTCCTTACGCCGATTGCGGAGTTGCCCCTCGAGAGCGTTACGACGCAGGAAGCGCAGGCCTACGAGCGGTTTCGGGAAAGCTATCAGCGCCGCTGGCGCCGTTTCTTTGACCCGATTGCGGTTCGGTTTTCGGTGCAACGCGCCGGTATCGCCGTAGACCTCACGGTGCGCCCGCTCACCCCCGCCAGCGACTATCGCGAGTTTATGGACGTGACCGGGAGCGGGGCCATTACGCGGGATGCGGGGGACCCGCATGGCGAGGCCGTGCTGCATGTGGTCATGTCGCTCGATCGCGAGGCCGAAGAAATGCGCGAGCTGAAAAGCTTCGCGCTCGAGATGACGCCGGGGCTCGAGGTCGATCCGCTAGGCTGGATAGGCGAATGGATCGCGTTCTACGCGGACGAAGGGCCCGTTTGGAAGGAGTTCGAGGCCGCCGGGGCCGAACGCGGACTTGACGCGGCGGAGGATTTCTACGAAACGCATTTGGTCGAGGCCCCGGTTGCCCTCGAGGTGCACGTCGGCAATCCGATTAAGCTCACGGCGTTCTTGTCCGCGTTGCGCGTGTTTATCGAGCAAACGGCGCCGGGCATGTTGACCTGGCAGTCGATCGACAATGAGGGGCGGCCGTACGTGAAGGTATCCCCTTCAGATGAAGGCCAAGCGGAACTCGCGCGGGACGGCTGGCAAGACCTGGCAGCGTACTACGCCGCGACGCCCAGCCGATTCATCCTCACCCTGAACGAATCGTTGCTCGAACGGGCCCTCGAGCGCATGGCCTCGCGACGAAAGGCGCGCGAGAAAGGCGAGGATATCCCCGAGCCGGGTGAGCCATGGCTTGGGAAACACCTCGCCGTCCAAGCGAAGAAATCGGTTGTCGCGGCGCTTCAAGCGATGTTTCGTGAGGATGTGGACGCGACGCTCGAGGCGCGGGCTTGGGGCAATATCCCGATCCTGAACGAGTGGCGCAGCCGGTACCCGGAGACGTTGCCGGTGGACTTTCACCAACGGTTCTGGCAAACGAAGCTGGTCTGTCCCGGCGGGGGCGAGTACCTCTGGAACGAGGAGTTCCAAACCGTCGAGTCGAGCGTGTACGGCCATCCCGGGCAACCGCGCGCCCGACACGGAGATGTAGATTGCCTGTTCGGCTTCACCGAAGCCAACCTGGGCTTGACGTTCGAGAACGACGGCCTGCGCGCCCGTACCTTGCTGCGTCGATAGGCGGATCGCTGGCCGCGCCGCCCATCTCGATCACGGCTCGACCTCGGCGTCGCACTTCGGGCAGTACTCGTGCGTCATCACGTGTTGCACCCAGCCGGTCCCGATGAGTCTCTCGTAAACGTTCGGCTCGGGCAGAATCGTATCGAGCAGCAGCCGGTAGCAGTCGCGCGGCGTGAAATGCTCGCACACGTCCAGGGCCATGCCGATAACGGCCATTTGCGCGAGCAACGCCTCGAGCTGACCCTCGACCTGTTCATCATTGAGGGTCTCGGGCCGCGGCAGCTTGTCCACATTGTCCAACAACGAGGTTGCCGGACACTGTTCGTCATGGTCGATGCAGTGGTCCATCAGCTCGTGTTCGTGGATATCGTCTTCGTCGTCGCCCTCGCCAGCGCCACGGATCGTGCGGTCGAGGGCTGCGGCCTCCCTATCCAACGCTCGCTGAAGCGCGTCTGGAATCGACTCGATGCCGTCTTCAGCGGCGCCGTGCGAATCGGACGGCGACCAGTCTTCGATCTCGACGCCATCCTCGTCGCACCGCACCATGGTAATCCCCGGCCCCCCGGCGGGTTGCCCGCCCGCCGCGTCGGGAAGCGGCGCCACGTTCGGCTGCGGCTGCCAATCGCCCTCATCCTCGGCCTCTTCCGGGATGCGTGTGCATTCTTCGACGACGGCCCCGGCCAGTTCGACGACGACGCGGCCGTTCTGCCCGTACCACTCGAGGTAAAGCCGCCGCTTCCATTCCGTGGGAGGCGGCTCGCCGAGTTTCGCGCGCCGCATATACTCCTCGACGCGACAGGGCATCGTCCGCGCCCAGCCTTGCGCCGTCATCGTCCCCGTCGGCCCGATCTGCCCGCTCTGAAACGCGGCGTGCTCGTCCAGATTGAACACGGCGTCGGATGCATCGGCTTCCTCGGGCCAGAAACGAAACGCCTTCCCCTGCAAATCGGGGCCGCAATTGCCGGTTAGGTCGAGCCGCACCACCGTTTCCTCGTCCGCTGTTTCCCCGCGCAAAACCATCACGCCGTGCGTGGCGTAATTCCGCGTATTATACAGTTCCCCATAGACAACATATTCGCCCAAACGAAGCGCCATCATGTATTACCTGCACGTTATACCAGTCCGCCGCGCGCCGACCCAAGATTCTATGCCCCGCCCAAGAATATACCTTTCGCCCGAGAGGCCGCAACTGCTCGTATCCTGCGCAACAAAGGGACTGACCCAAGCCACGCCATCCTGTTCCATGTGGGGGAGCGGAGACGGGGTGGTTGCTGCTATCCGGTGAGGTCAGGTTTCTGGCCATGCCGCCTCAACGCTCTGTGTTATACTTGGTGGGCGGGCGCATAGGCGGAGTAAGCGGCATGGAGTCCCAAGAACACGTCGGCGAGACGCGCTGTTCGGCAGGGCCGGCGAACGCGGCGGGCCTAACGGTTGCGCTCGGGATCTGCGTTCTCCTGTCGGGGGCCGCCGTGATGATCTACGAATTCCTAGCGGTCCGGATCCTCGCGCGGTATTTTGGCAGTTCGCTTGGCGTGTGGGCGTCGGTCATCGCCGTCCTCTTAGCCGGACTGAGCGCCGGCTACGCACTCGGCGGCCTGGTCGCGGATCGGTTCGGCAGCGTTTGGCCTTTGGCCGCCGTGCTCGTAGTCGCTGGCCTGACGGGGGCGTTCACGGAGAAGGTCGCCGTTGCCGTCGGGGAGGGATTGCTCGCCGTGGACGTCGGCCTGGCGTGGCATCCGTACCTCGCGGCAATATTGGTCTCGTTCGTGCCGATACTGGCGTTGGGCACGGTGCTGCCTCAGGCCATCCGCATACGTGCGGAGCGGACAAACCGCCCCGGTTCTGCGGCAGGCTGGATTGCCGCGCTCTCGACGCTCGGGAGCATTCTCGGCGTGGTCCTAACCGTGCACGTCCTGTTGCCCAGGATGGGCGTCCGCCAGGCGCTGTACGCCACATCGAGCGTGTTGATACTCGCCGGGGGCGTGTTGATGCTCGCCGGCCCGGTATTGCGCGCGCTGCGCCTAAAAACGAGGGTGCCCGTGCTCCTGGCATTGTGCCTTTTCGGGGCAAATGCCCGCGCTCAGATTGTCTTCGAAGACTACAGCGCCTACCACCATATCATCGTCGAAGACACCCGAGGGGAACGTCTCCTACGTTTTGATAACGACGTCCAAAGCACCATGTCGCTCAGGGACATCTATGCGGGTGGCTTCGAATACACCGAGTTCTTCCACGTGCCGCTCGTCCTGGACCCGACAATCACGTCGGCGCTGTTCGTGGGGCTGGGCGGCGGCACAGGCCCCAAAGCGTTCTTAAGCGATTACCCACACCTGCGCGTAGACGTGGTCGAGATAGACCCCATGGTTGTGGACATTGCGGAGACGTACTTCGGGTTACCGCCCGATCCGCGGCTACGCGTCATCGTGCGTGACGGCCGCGTGCAACTCCAGCGCGGCCGGCAAAAGTACGGCGCCATCATTATGGATGCCTACGCGTCGGGTGCCTACGGCCCGTACGTCCCCTACCACCTGATCACGCAGGAGTTCTTTCAACTTGCCTGGGGCCGGCTCGAAAACGGCGGCTCGTTGGTTTACAACGTGGTCGGGGCGTATGGCGGCGAGTTCGATGAAATGGTGCGCGGCGTGTATTCGACGCTTGCCACGACGTTTCAGGCCGTTTATGCGTTCAAGGCGCGCTCAAGCCTGAACACCGTATTCGTCGCGCAGAAGATCGACGTCGCCGACCTCCAGCTTGACGGTACGCGCGACGGCTATGCGTGGCCGCACGGCCCCTGGCTACGGCATCCGCTCTCGGGAGATGAATTGCAGGGGCTCGCACAGACCCTCACCACCGACGGGTTCATCAAGCTGCCCATTCTGCACAAACGGCTCAGACAGTTCTCGCCCGTTCTCAACTCCCCCCCGGCAGGCCCAATCTACACGGACAACTACGCCCCGGTTGACGTGGGCCCCCGAGGCCGAATCCACGGGCGGTAAGGAATCTTCCGAGCCGCCAGCGGCCGCAATTGCCTCCTAGCAGCGCATTGGCTCTCGGGCCGCGCGTGAGTGTGAGACGGGGTTGGGCCTCCTGGGGCCTTTGATCGGGTCAAGGCCCTCGTCGCGCTTGAGCAGTCCTAATCTACTTTTCGCCCCGTCGGTGCTGTAATTGAGTTGAAGCCCGCGCAGTACAGAGGCATTTTTTTGTCAGCGGCGCACAAGAGTTGCCTTAATTCTGCACATGAATTCCTCAGTGTTCCGGAGTGGTATGGGGCATAACACGTTTGTCTGAAAGAAGTTATGCCTATCTTGGAAACAGGCACGAGATATGCGTATGTGCAATTGAAGAAAGCATTGAAAAAAACGGAAAAGTAAGAACCGGCGTGTTCGGGACTGTGTTGACGCACCGGTGGGGAACACTGCGGGATTCGGGTGCGCGGACGTATTCATCTGAGCCAAGTTTCCTGGGGCGTCGACGGTCTCGTTTTTTAAGATGGGTGCACCGATCCTGGCAAAACGCAGCGATAGAAGGAGGTGAAAGAATATGAGAAAGGGACACGGGGTGACGTTCTTGGGGGCCATCGTCGTAACGTTGGCGCTACTTAGTCCGACGGGAACGGCCAACGCCGAAAGCATTGCCGATCCCTTTGTCGGCGAGCTGGACGCGAACGGGATGATGCGCGACGCGGGCCCCTGGATCTACTACGACCAGGTTGACCCGGCCTGGTGGAATGTCTGG
>DUZM01000116.1 GCA_013349485.1 Candidatus Hydrogenedentota bacterium
CGACGGACAGCCTCATCGAGACGGCACCGTACACCGTCAGACCCGGCGATACGTTGTTAGGCATTGCGGCGCGCCATGGGGCGACGCGCGATCGTGTGATGGCCTTGAACGGGTTATCCGATCCCGACCACATTCGCGTAGGGCAGGTGCTGCGGGTTCCGAAGTAGGCGCGCGTTTCTTATTCTTCTCTTTGGGCGCCGGGCGGGCGTCCTCCCCGCGTCGAGAAGGGAAGGCCGGGGCCGCCTCGGCCGCCGGGGCCGAGCGCGCCAGGCCCGCCGGTTCTGAAGAACGGACTCGTCAATGTGTGGCGCATCGCGTCTACAAAACTGTCCTGTACGCTAGGCGTCCCGATGCCGTGTTGCTCGGCCACGCGTCGCAGCATATGTTCTTGCTGCTCGTATACGAGCGCGCGGCTGGTCTGGAACACTTCGCCGAGCTCTTCGCGGAGCGCCGCGCGTTCCTCGTCGGTCTCTGCGGCACGCATCTGCTGCATCAAGTCCATCGCGTAGTCGCCGTACTCCTCGATGGCGGCGATGCGTTCCCGGGCGGCCTCGTCGGTTTCGTTGTCGAGCGCAGCGGCCATGTTTTCACGGTAACGTTCCCGGCCGCGCTCCATCCATTCCCGTCGTCGCGTTTCGCGCTCACGCCGCCGGGTCAAGTCCGCGTCGTCAGTCGGCACGCCGTCTTGTGCGCCCGCACCTGCTTCCATGCGCCTTATCCCTTGTCGTGGCTCCACGGTTGCCTGGTCGGAAAGACCCTCAAATGGGAACAGATTTTCCTCGTAAGGCGCCGCTTCGGCCATCTTCTCCATCGCGGCCATTTCTTCCTGAAGCGCCTCGTTCTTGGCCTCGAGATCGCGCATCTGCGCCTCGGCTTCTGCGAGCCCCTGCTCAAGAATTGCGCACCTTAGTTTGAGCTGCTTGCTTTGGCTGGCAGATGCGGCCAACTGCGGGTTCAGGCGGCGCTTGGCGGCCAGCACCCCGCCCGCGGCCCCCACGGCTAGCGCGACAACCATTATCACTACCGTCTTGATTATGTCCATCGTGTTGTCCTCGGTTTGCGCGCCGAACGCGCCCCGCCGCGTTCTTCTGAAGTTGGCGCATCTGCGGCGCCCACCACCAGCCGCCGTAGCAAATGCCGCCGGTATCGTGACATCATCGCGCATCATGTGTCAACAACTGGGAATCCAGGCGCGAAAATGGCAGAATACGACCCAAGAGCCGTGTATATCGACGGAACGGGATAATGGGGACACGTCGGGGGACGGACGCATGAAACGGATAGGCGTACTGACGAGCGGGGGCGATTCGCCGGGCATGAATGCCGCGGTGCGGGCGGTCGTGCGCACCGGCATCTACCACGGGCTGGAAGTCTTCGGGATCGAGCGGGGCTACCAGGGGCTTATCGAGGGCAAGATTGCGCTTCTTCCCGCGCGGTCGGTGGGCGGCATCATCAATCGCGGCGGCACGATTCTTCGTTCGGCGCGGTGCAAGGCGTTTTACGAGGCCGAGGGGCGCGCCGCCGCCGCGAAACAGCTCGAGGAACGCGGCATCGAGGGACTGGTCGTCATCGGCGGCGACGGCTCGTATCAGGGCGCGCAGAAACTGTACGACGAACACGGCATTCGGTGCGTCGGCCTGCCCGGGACTATCGACAACGACATCGGCGGCACGGACTTCACCATCGGCTACGACACGGCGCTCAATATCGCCATGGAAGCCGTCGATCGGATCCGCGACACGGCGCAATCCCATGACCGCCTGTTCTTCATCGAAGTAATGGGACGGCACAGCGGGTATCTGGCCATGATGACCGGCATCGCCGGCGGCGCCGAAGAAATCCTTGTGCCCGAGACACCCACGGATATCCAGAAACTGATCGACCATCTCGTGAAGGGACGCGAGAAGGGGAAGACGTCGAGTATCGTGGTCGTTGCCGAGGGGGACGACGCGGGCCACGCAATCGACGTGGCCGCGCGCGTGTCCGAGTTGTCCGATTTCAAAGACTCGCGCGTGGTGGTCATCGGCCATCTTCAGCGGGGCGGGAGCCCGACCGCGTTCGACCGTATTCTGGCGAGCCGTTTGGGGCTGCGGGCCGTCGAGGCGCTGCTCGAGGGCGAGACGGGCAAGATGGCCGGCATAAGCGGGAACAACGTGGTGTTGCGGCCGTTGTCCGAGGCGTGGGAATGCCGCACGCAGTTCGATCCGTCGTTTCTCCGGGTCGCCCATGTGCTGTCGACCTAGCCCTTCACGCACCGGTAGATGATTTCCCTGTCCGGTATGCGGTGCCGTCGGATTTCGGCTGGGGAGAGAAACGACTTGGGCGTAATCTCTTCTACTTGAAAGCAGTTGAGGCGGTGTTTGAAATCATTCGTGGCGTACATCCAGATATGGTCGATGGGGTCCGGTTCGTCGCGCGCGTAGGACGCGGATATACCCGGCACGAACGGCGCCATGATATAGGCCACGCCGCCGGGACGCAGGATGCGGTGCAGTTCGGCGATGGCGGCCTTGTCCTCGCGGATGTGCTCGAGCACGTGGATACAAAAGACGGCGTCGAACGAACCGGATTTGACGGGGAGACGCCGTACGTCGCTTAGGAAGCGCGGCCCCGGTTGCCCTTCGAGCATGCGGGGCTGCATGTCGGTCGCAAACACACGAAGGCGCCGGCCGTGCTCGATGAGGGCGCGCAGGTTGCCTTCCCGATCCGGTGCAACGTGCAGGACGCATCCCGCACGCTCGAGCAGTGCTGCGTCGTGGCGGCTGATGTACAGCTGCAGCATACGGTGACGTTCACAGCCGCGACATTGGGGACAGTGCACGTGGGGCAGGTAAAAGAACACGCCGTCCATCGAGTAGAAATCATATCCCGTCCAGCCGCAACACGGACACTCGACCCGGGGCGCGCGCATGGCCTTCTCGCGCTGGCGGATGTAGAAATCGGTCAGCGCGGCGCGCACATGGATCCACGCCGATTTCCAGCCGCAATAGCGCGCCCTGCGCAGCGCGCCTCGACAGACGCCGGCCCCAAAAGCCAAGAGCTTTCCGGTCTTCTTTCTTAATTCTGCAAACACCGTGTCCCGTCCGCTGCGAACGCGCCAACCGTGTCATCACCAACTTCCAACGTGTCACTCCCAACTTTCAACGTGTCATCACCAACTTCCACCTTGTCATTCCCAACTTGATTGGGAATCTAAATACCCGCCTGTCGCCACGGGTGTGCGCGGAGATCCCCTTGCGCGGGCATGACAGTTTTGGATGTGGTCTCTTTCAACCGCCGCACAGTCTCGTTTCGCCCCGTATCGGCGCACGTTCGTTCCGAACGCGCGACCGCCCAGCACAGGTCCCATTTCTCGGCTCGGCCTTGCGAGCGGATTTGCGAACACTATACGAACGTGTTCCGAGAACTTCAACGCGGTACAATCGAGGCAAGGCGGTTTTCTCTGTAACCGGACGCCGCTTCCACGTATCTGCAATAGTGGAAATAGCAGAAACAGGCGGCATTCGGAGGGGTGGTGAAATGGGCGAGACAATCGCGACCGACGCGGCGCTGCTCGAGGCGTCGCGGGGGGGCAACCGCCAGGCGTTCGCGGGAATTGTCGAACGCTACAAGTCGCTGCTGTGCGCCGTGGTCTATAGCAGAACGGGCGATCTTGGGATGAGTGAAGACCTGGCGCAGGAAGCCTTTGTCAGGGCATGGACGCACCTCAAGGATCTTCGAGACGCGACGAAACTGCGTTCCTGGCTCGTAACCATTGCCTGCAACCTGGCCAGACGGTCGCTCGAGAACAAACAGCGCGACGTCATGGCCGGGGCCGAACCGCTCGAGAATACAGCGGAGCGCCCGGTGGGCGGCCCGAGTCCTCGCGAGCTGGCGATCCACAAAGAAGAAGAAACCGTGATGTGGCGTTCGCTCGAGCAGATTCCCGAGGGGTACCGGGTGCCACTGATCCTGTATTACCGCGAGGGGCATTCCGTGCAACGGGTGGCGCAAACGCTCGGGCTCACGCCGAACGCCGTCAAACAGCGGCTGGCGCGCGGAAGACACATGCTCAAGGCGGAGGTGGCGGGCCTCGTCGAGCAGTCGCTTGAACGCACCCGGCCCGGCAAAGCGTTCTCGCTGGCCGTACTTGCGGCCCTTCCGAAGGCGCCGCTGCCCGCCGCAGGTACAACTACAAGGGCCGCAGTCGGCGCTCCGCGAGGCGAAGGTTCTGCGGCAAGACTACTGCCACGGGCCGGCATGTTCGGCGCGAAACGCATGGTTGCGGGAGGCGCTGTCACCGTTGCGCTTGTACTAGTGGCTGCGTTCTACCTGTATGCATCCGGGCCGGTTAACTCGAGGTCTGCGCGTGCCGTTGAAGAGAATGCATTGGAATACGTGAGTGTCCCGCCGCAGTATGCCCCCCTGGATACTGAAGAAGGCTCCGAAGCGGGAGATGTGCCCAACATCGAACCCGTCGAGGCGCCGGCCGTTAACGCGCCCTCCGATGCCGCGCCGAAAGAACCGGCGGCCGGAACACGGGTGATTCATTTCCCGGAGGATCGCGTACTGGGCCTACTCTGGCTGCAGGTAGGGATGTTTTCGGTCGAGTACCGGCTGTGGCGGCCTTGGTTCGGCGGCGGGAACGATGAGTGGGAGTATCTGGGGCCGGCGCAAGGGGACATAGTCGTGCCGGCCGACAAACCCGTCTGGCTCCTCGTTGCAGCGAGCGCCTTGCACGACCTGTCCCCGCTTGCCGAACTCGGTTCACACGACCTCTACGGGTTGTTCGTTTCCTGGTGGCTGGCGCCCGTATCGAATCCGGATTCGGCGATCATGCGTCATATCAGCGGGTTGACGGGGCTCAAAGTCCTTCATGTAAGCGGCATGATCGGCCCCGGCGTCACTGCGAACGGCCTGCGGTACATCGAGGATTTCAAAGAACTTGAGGACCTCCACATCAGCTTGGCGCCCCTGAGCGACGCGGGCCTGTCCTGCTTGGAGAAACTCGAGTCGCTCGAGGTCCTTGTGGTCGGCGGGGACAGCAATCTTACCGATGCCGGGTTGGCGCGTTTGGCCAAGTTGACCTCGTTACAGGAATTGAGAATCCCAATCGATAACATCGAGGGTCCGGGGCTCGCCCAGCTCGCCAATATTCCCTCGCTGAGGTGCCTCGAGTTCTACGGCGGAAACATGGATGCGGACAAGACATTTGAATACCTAAGGAAGGTGACATCGCTCAAGAGGCTCGAGGGTCGCGGGTCGGAGTTCCACCTGACGGACCATGGATTGGCGCATCTATCGCACCTCGCGAATCTCGAGGAACTGGAGTTTGTGCGCATACGCACCATTACCGATGCGGGGATGGCCCACCTGCTACCACTCCGTTCGCTCAAGAAGCTACACCTCACAAGCGCCCAACTCACCGATGAGGGGCTTGCGCTTATCGCGAAAATGGAGTCCCTCGAAGACCTCGGATTGCCGCCCTTTGGCATAACGGACAGGGGGCTGGCCCATGTGTCGGAGATGAGCAATCTAAGGCGGCTGAGGGCCGGCGGGCGCTGCCCTGCCGACTCGGTGAGACTCGGGCCGTATACGGATAGGGGATTGTTCTATCTCTCGCGGCTCAAGAACCTTGAAGAACTCGGTATTGCCAGCGGCATCGGCATCACGGATGCAGGGGTGGAATGCCTGGCAGGACTCCCCAACCTGAGACGACTGAGCCTAATGGCCAACGGAATAACGGATAATGCCTTGGCCACGCTGGCAACAATGAAGTCGTTGCGTGATTTAATGATAAGCCAAGACTACAATGCGCGCAGCATCACGGTATCGGGCGTGAATCACCTCAACGCCCTGGCCGACCTCGAGGACCTCCAGATCGTCTGCCCCGTCGTTCAGGACAATTCCGGCCTCGATCTATCCGGACTGACCAGACTCAAGAAGCTCACCGTTTGGTTTGAGGGCACGCTGCGCGACGAGGACGTGGCGTGCGTCGGCAACCTAACAGGCTTGATCTATCTCCAACCCGGCTACGGTCCCACGTTCAGCGATGCGGGCATGGCAAACTTCAAGCACCTGAAAGCGCTAGAACGACTCTACGTCGGCGGCGACCTGATAACGGACAAGGGGCTCTCGTACCTGACCGACAAGCGCTGTCTACATCACTTAACCATTGGAGGTGTTGGCGAACTTGCGGAGCGCGGGGTCGCAAATATCACAGATCGCGGCCTCCGCTATCTTGAAGACTTGGACGCCCTGCAAGGCCTAACGATAAGCACCCGCAGCCGTCTCAGTCCAGCAGCGCTCGATCGGCTGTATCGAGAACTCCCGTCGCTCGAGCTGTTCAACGCAGAGCCCGTTGTCGCCGCCGTCGACGCGGGTCCGCCCAGCGAATAACAGTAGGATGGCGCTTTTCGGAACACCTCCACCCGGATAGTCTTCGCACCGAGTTTCTTGGCCCCATCATACGCGCGCCCGCACGTCCGCGCGGCTCCATCTGTTGATTTCTCCATTCGTTCGGGCAAGAATGAGAGAGGCGCCTCGTCCGGAATGCGGTAGGCACCATCGTCCGGGTTTGCCGGTGAATGTCGGTTCTTGAGCCACAACACGGGGCAGATTTTCTCAGATTCCCTGTAACAACATCGGCCTTTTCGTCCCCTTATGTATAAAGGCGATGTTTGGAGGGGTTGGGAGATGAACGGCACAGCAATGACGGACGCGGCGCTGCTCGAGGCGTCGCTTGCGGGGAACCGCCAGGCGTTTACGGGCATCGTCGAGCGATACAAGTCCCTGGTTTGCGCGATTACGTACAGCAGCACCGGCGACATCGAGCTGAGCGAAGACTTGGCCCAGGAGACGTTTGTGGCGGCGTGGCGGGACTTGCGCCGCCTGAAAGACCTGCGCAAGTTCCGGCCTTGGCTGTGCACGATTGCACGACACGTTGCCACGCAGGCTATGCGAAAGAGGCAGCGGGACGTCACCGCGGCAGCGAAACCGTTAGAGGACTTGCCGGACCACGCGGCCGCGGATCTCGGCCCGCGCGAAACGGCCATCAACAAAGAGCGCCAGGCCGTTATGTGGCAAGCGCTCGAACAGATTCCCGAGGGGTATCGGGTGCCGTTGATTCTGTATTACCGGGAAGGCCACTCCGTGCAACGGGTCGCACAAACGCTCGGCCTTTCACCGAACGCGGTCAGACAAAGGCTGGCGCGCGGAAGACACATGCTCAAAGCCGAGGTGGCTGGCCTGGTCGAGCAATCGCTCGAACGGACCCGGCCCGGTAAGACGTTCTCGCTGGCCGTTCTGGCGTCCCTTCCGAAGGCGCCGCTACCGGCCGCCGGAGGCGCCGCAGCAACGGCTGCCTCCGGCGGTCAGCGCGCCGGTGGTCCCGTGGCAAAGCTACTGTCGCGTGGCGTCGGGCTTGGCGCAAAACACGCCGTTGCCGCAGGCGTTGTTTCGGTGGCGCTGGGCGTAACGGCTGCGTTCTATGTGTATGCGTCCAGAACCGCTTATTCGAAATCCTCGCCTGTGGTTGAGGCAAAGGCATCGGAATACGCTGAGACCTCGGAACTAGTTGGTCTCCTCAGCCATCGAACCAGTTCCGAAGTGCCGGAGTTGGCCGGCGCCGTCGACTTGGCCGGCGCCGCCGACTTGCCCGGCGCCGCCGACTTGCTCGGCGCCGCATCCGTTGAGGCGCAGGCCGGCGCGACGCCATCGGATGCGGCGTCGGAGGAGCCGGCGGTCGGGCCGCGCGTCCTCCATTTCCCTGAGGATCGTTCGCTGGGAACACTCAAAATTCAAGTGCGGCCCCGGACGCGCCAATACGGCTTCGACGACCCGCAGGATGAGTGGGACGAGTTAGGGCCGGCCCAGGGCGATGTGGTTGTGCCGGCGGACACACCTGTGCGGCTCCGCGTATGCCGGGCCGCGCTCCGTGATTTATCTCCTCTTTTGGACCTTGGCTCGCACGACCTCTACGGCCTGGACATTTCCTGGACGGATCATTCCGCGCCCAATCCGGATGCAACCATCATGCCGCATATTCGCGGGCTGACCGGACTGAAAGTCCTCCACTTGGCCGGCTGGGACGTTACGGGAAAAGGACTTCGAATCACGGAGAAGGGACTTCGATACATCCAGGATTTCAAGGAACTCGAGGACTTCCTCATCGGCTCCGGTTCCCTTGGCGACACAGGATTGCTTTGTATCGGGGGCCTTGAATCACTCCGGGTCCTTTCGATAATGGGTATGCCCGACACCTTCACCGAAGCCGGTTTGGCCCATTTGGCGAAGCTTACCTCGCTCGAGGAACTGCGGATCAAACTCGATGAGAACGGCGGGCGAGGCTTAAGGCACCTCGTGGACCTTCCCCGGCTCAAGCACCTCGCGCTGGTGGGGAGCATGTACGGGGACCGAGACCTTCATTACCTTAAGAACGCCAAGTCACTGAAGAAATTACAGTTTTTCGACATACAGCTAACGGACGCCGGCTTGGCTCATCTGTCCCCTCTCAAGACCATTGAGGAACTCAGGTTTGTTCGCATACCCACCATCACCGATGCGGGGATTCTCCATCTGGCGCCGCTCCGTTCCCTTAAGAAACTCGAGCTAGGAAACGCCGAGATCAGTGATGCAGGCCTCGCCCGTGTCGCAGCAATGAAATCCCTCGAACGGCTTTCGCTGCGATTGGATCGCATAACGGATACCGGCTTGGCATTCCTATCTGAGTTGGAAGGTCTCCAGGAACTGGATATGCTCGGAAGGATGTACCCTGAGCCACATTCCGGGCCGATCACCGACAAGGGCCTCGGCTATCTGTCACGACTCAAGAACCTGGAAAAACTCAGTTTCTGCAGCGGCACCGGGGTAACCGACGCGGGGATTGAGTTCCTTGCCGGGCTCGACAATCTAAACAACTTGTCACTGTACTCTACCGGCATAACCGACAATGCCCTGCAAACGCTGGCCACGATGAAGTCGCTGGGAAGACTCAACATACAATGCCACAGTTCGCGCAACATCACCGTCTCTGGCGTGAATCACCTCAACGCGTTGACCAATCTGGAGGAACTGGAAGTCAGCCCTGTCGTTCAGGACTATGCGGGCCTCGACCTGTCCGGTTTGCGCAACCTTAAGAAGCTCGATATTTGGCTTGACGGCGGATTACGCGACGAGGACATGGCATGCCTGGCCGAACTAACGGGGCTAATAAGGCTGCAGCCGGGCTACAGTACGACGTTCAGCGATGCGGGCATGGCACACCTAAAGAACCTGAAGGCGCTCGAATACCTCTATGTGGGCGGGGATATGATAACGGACAAGGGGCTCTCGTACCTGGCGGACAAGCGCCGTCTGAAAGCCCTGTCTATTCAGGGCGGCGGGACCATGATGGCGCGAGGCGTCGCAGACATCACGGAGCGCGGACTCCGTCACCTTGAAGACTTGGACGCCCTAAGAATCCTGGTAATAGAAACTCGCCATTACCTAAGTCCGGCCGCAGTCAATCGGCTGTACCGAGAGCTTCCGTCACTCGTGATCTTCAACGCAGAACCCGTTTTGGCGGCCGTGTCCGCGGCCCCGGCCAGTGAGGACGAGTAGGGCAAGGGGGCAGTTGCCTCGAACCTTCTTGGCCTCAATTCGCCGCGATGATTGCCCCGCTAGAAGTTCGCCGAACCGTCATTGAGAAGAATGCGGCTCGGCGCGATGCGGGCTATCTGCACTGTCC
This sequence comes from Candidatus Hydrogenedentota bacterium, assembly GCA_013349485.1. Lineage (GTDB taxonomy): Bacteria > Hydrogenedentota > Hydrogenedentia > Hydrogenedentales > SLHB01 > DUZN01. The sequence continues at coordinate 9,707 of DUZM01000116.1, forward strand.
AGAAAGCCGGCTATCGGGTCATCCGGAGCGTAGCGAAGGCGCCGCCTCGGTCCCGGGGCGTTTATTGGGCGCCGAAGAGGCCCGCGAGGCTCGAGAACAGGCCTCCAAGGAAGCCGAAGATAAGGTCGAGCAGTTGGGTAACGAAGTTCGTCACCAGTTCTGTTATCTGGAACTCAAAATCGTCCATTGTTGTCTCCTCTCATCGCGTTCGTGTGCCACGGGCAGCTTGTCTGCCCGTGCGGCGAGCCCAGTGCTAACAACACGGGTGGACAAGCCGCCAGTGGCGCCTTCGAGCGCGCCCCAAAAACGAGCTTTCCCCTCAGCCTTCGATACCGGCCAACACGCAAAACGTTACTCAAGAAAGTGCATGAAGGAGGCCGCATTGAAGAAAAGGGAAAGTCCCTGCTCGCGGACTCGCGAGGACAGTCCCTTTTCTTGGGTCCCTGCCCGGGGACTCGCGAGGACAGTCCCTTTTCTTGGGTCTCTGCCCGGGGACTCGCGAGGACAGTCCCCTTCATAGGCGTTTGGCTTGGAGGCCGTCGACGGTCAGGCTCTCGCCGTCCCAGGTGCCGGTTCGGGTTTCACCCGCGACGTTGACCTTGACGACGCCGTTCTCGAACGCGTATTCGCCGGTTATGCCCTCGGGGTCCGTCTCGTCCAGCGGGCCGCCTTGGACATGCACTTCCGGCGGTTCTTTGAACGTTACGGTATATTCCTCGACGAGCCATGTGGTGCCGACGAGGGCCTCGGCGGCCTTTTGGGCCTCCTCCTGGGACATTTTCGGGACTGCAGCCGGCTGCGCTTTCCCGTCGCCCCCCGAGCATGCGCCGAGTCCCGGCGCAATCGCCACGACCAGTACCAACCACTTTGCCATACGCTCCTCCACCGCGTTATCAATGCCGCTTTGCGCCGTTTGCCCTTTTGGAGGCCTCAAGCCGTTGCCTTCAAACG
>DUZM01000266.1 GCA_013349485.1 Candidatus Hydrogenedentota bacterium
CGTGACGTCAACATAGTCGCGGATCTTGCGCTTTAAACACACATCGGTCACAAGCCCTTGCATGGTCTCCGGGTCAAGGCGAGGCAGATTGCCTGCATCGGGATCGCCGTTCGGATTCCCGTCGGCAACATCGAAAAGCAACACAAAATCGTGGCGTCGCCCGGCGTTCGTGATAGTCTCTTTGTTAAGCATCCTACAATCCTCCCTCGTCATTGATTTCTTGTTCCTGATGTTTCTTGTTCTCGCTGTGCGCTGTTGCTGCGGCCCTGTCTGCTGCCCGCTGATGGTAGTATCCGAGCGAGAACAGCGCCTGCTGTTTGAGCGCCAACGTCTTGGGGAATTCCGAGAGGTGTGCCGTGATCTCCTCCAGACGTTTCTCGATTCCATGATACGCGCCTTCGCGGGTCTTCCTCAGCTTGGCCAAGTGCGCTTGCGCCCCTCGCAACAGCGTGCCGAAAACGGTGGCCGGCGCGCTCGAGGCCGTGCCGAAGTATCGGTCTACCAGGGTGGCCTTAGAGCTCACGGCCTCACGTTGCACCTGTTCGAGTTCTGCGAACAGGCGTCCGCACAAATAGGCGGGGTCCCTGTTAGTCAAATCTAGCTCTTCCATGTTTGTCTCCTCTCCTGCATATGATTGAAGAATCATCTTGATCAGCACCATTCGTGCGTAAACCTTTCCTTCGTCGGTTTTTCCAGGCGCCTTGGGTCGCCGGGGGTGTAACTGGTCGGCTCGGTTTCTCTTAACCGCCTGATAGAGCAGCCATTCGGGGAACGCGGTTCCGTGCAGGGCAACCCGCAACAACGTCGCGGGCACACGCGCTACCATTTCCGTGTTGGCATTGCGATAGAGGGACGCCGCGAGCGTGTACAGACTGACGGGGTCACCCGGTTCGCCGTATGCGTCGACAAGCCCCTGCAGTTGAAACCACCGCGCCAAGTTCTTCTTTGCTGCAGGTACAGTGGTTTCAATCCAGTCGCGAACCACTACGCGTCCACGGTTTGCAGCAAAGGCCGTTGCGTAGAACGCATTGTCGTCGAGTTCGGCGGTCTCCCGCCCTTTCCAAGCCGATTCAATGAGTGTTCTGACGCGTTCCGGATCGGGTTCGGAGAGAATCCGGAAGTCAAAGTCGCTTTCTTCGCGGGTCCAGAAGATATAAGCCAGCGACCCTATCCAAATACTCGTGGTGTTTCCAGCCAAGAGGTCATTAGCGGCATTCGCAAACCGTTCACCACACAGTCGGCACGTCGGGGCTGTTAATGACGCATGGAGACCGTACGATTCGAACGCTTTTTCATTCGCGGAAAAGAGAGGGGCCCCCTTGGGGAGAGTTCCCGGAATGCGTTTGAGGGGAATCGGGAGCCGCTCTTCCACCTTTCCATACTTGCCGCAAAGGATGCATTGCGTCTTTGGGCCGTCGTCTTTTCCTGCGTCGCCCCGGGATTCTTCAGCCCAGAAAACTTGAACGGATTTCAACTCGGTCGGAACCGTTTTTCCGACCCGGAACATCAGAATGTCGCCCGGAGCAAACCCTTCAGGTAACCCCGTTACCTTTGAATCCCATTGGTCGAGGAAGTGCACGACCGCTTCAACAGAACGCTCAAACGTTTGCTGCGCACAGCGCCTTGCCAGTGCGCAAAACTCCCGGTGGCATTGCACGACCCTTTCTGCCTTCGCCGCATCACGCGGAATGCCGAGTACATATTCTGCGCTGCCGACAAGCAACTTGGGATTGATGTTGGAGGTACTGCCAACGAAAGGCGCGAGGAACACGCGCCCGGGTCTCTTGGGGTCGTCTCCTTCCAGGGGCGTGAATTGAACAAGGCGTCCCCTTTCGTCCAGATCAATGAACCATTGAACCCGCGTTTTTGTGTACATTTCCGGCGGCAGGTCGAGCCGATTTGCATATTCGGATAGCGCTTGGAGCAGCATCACGCGACCTCCTTGTACTTTTCGGCGGGGACATGCAGGACGCCGTTTTCGAGCCGGGCCTCGAAGAAAACGGGTTGCGCGCCTATGCCGAGTCCTTGTTTGTTGTGCCGGTACTTGAGGTCGAACAACATGAGCCCTAGATCGTCCGATACGGCAATCGCGCTTTCGTGAGCGTGCGGTTCGCCGAACCATGCAGGGAACTCGCGGCAGCCGAGAACCGGCTGACTGCGACACTGGCCGCGCTTGACGCGGCGGCGAAACTGGTCGCGGTACGCGGGTTCCGGCACGGTGGCGTGAGGGCGGAGCGCCACGTCCGCCTTGATGACATACTCCACGTTGCGCAAACCGAGCGTGTGACGTTGTGCCCGATCCTCTTCAACGAAATAGTGGCCGCCTCGTGCGGCGCTGGCACGGTCGCTTTGCCTCGAATTGATTTCGTTTCTGAGGATCGAGAAGTGGCGTATCGGTTTCAGGACATGGATTTCGCGGATGCGCCAAGCGAACTCGGGTTTCCAGAAGATGGCCTCGAGGATACCGCGGGCGGCCGACGGCGTCATCACGGGATACGACACCCGTTCGACCTTCATTTCGGGGCGTGTAAAACAGGCGAACTCGCCCCATACTTTCACTTCCAATGGCGGACTCCCATTTCGAACACTCATGATCTGCCTCCTTTCTGGTTTTTCACCCAATTAGATCGATCGGATCGAGCGTCTCGGCGGTTAGACCGATGGCATCATCGTAACCGCCTTTCCACAGATCAAAGCCAAGGTCGTCGCAAGGTTCGGCCAAGCCTTGCTGCCGATAGCCGTTTAACTTGTTTCGGTAGAGGTTGACCATAAACGGTTGGAGCCGTTGCCAATCCTTTTTGGAGAAGTAGCCCGTTGCGCGCACCTTCGCGCGGGCCTGCTCGAGGAGTTCGTGCGAATCTTTGTAGTTGACGAAGACGGATTCCGTTGTGTCGTCGATTATGTGAAATTCCTTTGCAAGGGTCTCGAACTTGAAAGCTTCTCGCAGTTCCTGGATCCTCTTTCCGCGTACGTCAGCGGCTTGGTAGAGAGATGAGAAGTACTCGCGAAAGAGTTCCGGGGCGTCCAAGTCTAGATTTGGTTTGGCAAGGATCTTCTCGGCCTCTGCTGTTGCCGAACGGTATGCTCCGAGCGGCAAACCGCCGTCGGCAGGTTGGAACACAACCACGCGCCCCGGCCTTTTGAGAAGGCCTTCGCGGTTACATCGCCCGGCGGCCTGTACGATGCTGTCCAACGGCCCAAGGGCCCGGAAAACGGCTGGAAAATCAATATCGACACCTGCTTCAACGAGTTGGGTTGAGACGACCCGGCAGGGCGCTTGGTTTCCCGAGCGGGTGTGTTCTTTGATCATTGCCAGTACTTCTTGTCGATGAGCTGGACACATCAGCGTCGACAGGTGCAGGGCGTCGGGGTCGCCCAAAGCTTTGTACAGTGCAGCCGCGTCTTTTTTTGTGTTAACGACCGTCAGACATTGCTCGAGTTGGTTCATTTCGGCAGCCACGCGCTCCCACGACCAGGGTTGATCGGGTATTTCGTAACGGACGCGCTTCAGAACGTCGAAATACCTGCGGGGCTGTCGAATGATGTCTCGCACCTGTCGAAGGCCCTTTAGGAAACGGCTCGATTCGTCCAAAGCCGGTTGCGTGGCTGTAGAAAGAACTACGCTGACGCCGTAATGGTCGACTAAATCCTGTAATACATCGAGAATGGGTTCGAGAAGAGGCAGCGGCAACGTTTGTGCTTCGTCAAGTACAATCACACTTTTCGCAATATTGTGGAGTTTCCGGCACTTTGTCGGCTGATTGCTAAATAAGCTGTCGAAAAGCTGGACAGTGGTGGTCACGATCATGGGCGCGTCCCAGTTCTGGGCAACGAGTTCCCGTTGTGTAACTTTCTCTTCGCTTCGGTCATGCTCGGGATGCCTTACCGCGCTATGGTGCTCGAGAACGGCTTCCGGCCCGAATATCTTGCGGTATTCCGCGGCAGTCTGGTCGGTTATCGTGGTGTACGGCACGGCAACGATGACGCGCCGCAGGCCGTGACTGGCGGCATGTTTGAGCGCAAAGCCAATGGCGGCCCGCGTCTTGCCTGCGCCGGTGGGCATGGCAAGTCGGAAGATTCCCGGCGCTGCACCGGCCTGTTTTAGGCAGGTTTCATACATTTCACGACGCGCTTGATTAATGGCAGTGTTCTCCGCGGAACGGATCAACTCGTCTTGATTCTCTATAAAGGCATTCAGAAGTTCTGGAATGCTCGGCACCGGTGTATGCCGCAAGGCCGCGGCGTCGGGGTTGGTGTGCGATTCCGCATCCAGGCGATCCGCGTCGACGAGCGCCGAGAACAGCATCCGGACAAAAAGCTCGGTTTTCCGCTTGCGCTCGTGTTTCGTGCCCTGCGACAACCAAGACGGCAGTAACGTCCGCAGATCATTGGCCGGTGAATCGGCGAGTTCTAATTCGACGGCGCGGCCAAGCGTTTCCTTAATCTCTGGGTCGTTCTTGGATTTCTGGAGATAATTCCATAGGTCTACACTGTCGCGGAGCCCTGCGTGATGCCCGGCAAGCACAAACGCCAGGAAATCGCCCCCGTGTTCCAGAGCCCAAACGGCGCCGGTACTCGAGTGCCCGCCCCGTTGACGTCTCGGCGTTGGTACGCCTTCCGCACAATCGCGGAGATAGGCCTGAAACTCTGGGGTGAGTTTTCCGAGATCGTGCCAGAGCCCTGAGCAGTAGGCGAGTTCCCCCGCGTTGAACGCCGCCCCAAAGGTTCGTGCATCTTGGGCTGTGTTTTGCAGGTGGGCGTCGAGTGGACGCCATTGGCCTTGGGCGTTTGGCGAGTGGCTGTGGAGCACGCCTATCCTCCCACGTATTTCTACTTAGGGTGCTTGGGGCTATGGGTGTGCGTACTATACTACTTCATCGCAGCCGGGGATGCAACGTTGTGTAGGCGTGGTGTCGGGACGCTTTGAGGATGTTGTGTTATGGATGAACATGCCGGGGGCGGGGGCAATTGACATTGTAGTGTCGGGTGGCCGAGAATCGCAGCAGGTCGAGGAAGGAGGTCCGGCGTGGTCAAACTGCTGGAGACGTATCCGGTGGCGGTGTTGTCGAACCCGGACAATCTAACGGCGTTTGTCGCCGTCGTGGCGGGTTCGGCCTACTGTTTTCTAGGCTATCGCTTGTTCAAGTTCGTCTTGGGACTCACGGGGTTCGTTCTTGCAGGCGGGGTAGCCGGACATCTTGCGGCGTCGTTTTACCCCGGCCATCCGGTGGTCAACGCGGCAGCCTTTCTCGGCGGGGGTCTGGCGGGCGCGGTCGCGATCCTGGCGTTCTATGAAGTGGGCGTGTTTCTCATCGGGTTGCTTGGCGCGGTGCTCGTTGCGCACACCTTGCTTGACGGGTACGACGTGGCGCACGGCCCGTGGATCCTTCTCGGCGCGGCCATTGCGGGCGGTTTGATCGCGGTGCTGCTCGAACGGGCGGTCATGACCCTTGCAACGGCGGCCATCGGTGCGTGGGGGGTGGTTGCCGGCGTAACCTACTTCGCTACGGGCGGGGCGCTGTTTGACGTGCTCGACGAGCCGCTTCGGTTTGACGGGAACCGGTGGGTGTTTGTGGCGTGCTGGGGCGTGTTGACGCTCGCGGGGGCGCTGGCGCAATTATCGACCCGCAAGCGGAAACCACGCGCGGCAGAAGAGGGTAAGTAGTCCGCGTATGCACGGGCAACGCGGCGCCGCGTTGTGTACGTCGTCCCGAATCGGTCGCGAGGCCGCAATCCCGCATAGGTGTGGCGGACAGCGGACGCGCCACAGGATCGAGGGTTCTCGACATGGCAACGGACAACCATCGAATACGACGGGAAGTCTCGGAACTCTCGCTGCTCTTCGACATTAGCCAGGCGTTGGACCGCACCATGGACCTGCGGGAAGAAGTCAAGCCCATTCTCGAGATCATTGCGAAGCATACGGGCATGGTGCGCGGCACGCTCACGTTGCTCGATCGCGAAACGGGCGAGATACACATCGAGGCAGCCCACGGGTTGTCGCAGGATCAGCGCGCTCGAGGCCGGTACCGGCCCGGCGAAGGCGTGACGGGACGGGTCGTACAAACCGGGGAACCCATGGCCATTCCGAAGATCTCGGAGGAGCCCATGTTCCTGGACAGAACCGGCGCGCGCAAAGGGTTATCCAAACAGGACGTGTCATTCATTTGCGTTCCGATTAAGATCGAGAACGAAGTCATCGGCGCGCTCAGCGTGGATTGCCTTTTCGCGGATTCCGTGTCGCTCGACGAGGACGTCCGCTTGTTGTCCATAATCGCATCGATGATCGCGCAGGCCGTTCGATTGCGGCAAGAGTCGCAGAAGGAACGGCAGCGGCTCATCGACGAGAACATCCGGCTCCAAGCCAGACTCGAGGATAAGTTCAGCCCGGCCAACATCATTGGCACGTCGAGCGCTATGCAGGCGGTATATGAACTCATCGCGCAGGTGGCTAAGAGCGATACGACCGTGTTGATTCGGGGCGAGAGCGGCGTCGGCAAGGAGCTTGTCGCCAATGCGATCCATTACAGTAGTCGGCGCGCAGACAAGCCATTCATCCGCGTCAACTGTGCCGCGCTGCCGGAATCCGTCATCGAGAGCGAGTTGTTCGGGCACGAAAAGGGGGCTTTCACCGGTGCAATTGCGCAGCGCAAAGGGCGCTTTGAGTTGGCCGACGCCGGCACGATTTTTCTCGACGAGATTGGCGACATCTCGCCGGGAACCCAGATCCATTTGCTCCGCGTGCTTCAGGAACGCGAGTTTGAAAGGGTAGGAGGCACGAAGACCATCCAAGTGAACGTGCGGGTCATCGCGTCCACAAACCGCGACCTCGAAGGGTCCATGGAACGCTGGGAATTCCGCCAAGACCTCTACTATCGACTCAACGTCTTCCCAATCCATATCCCTCCGTTGCGGGAACGGCGGGCCGACATTCTCTTACTCGCAAATCACTTTGTCGAGAAATACGCCAAAGCGAACAACAAGCAGATACGGCGCATTGCGGCCCCTGCCGCCGACTTGCTCCTGCATTACCACTGGCCCGGCAACGTGCGCCAACTCGAGAATTGCATCGAGCGGGCCGTACTTGTCACCACCGACGGCGTTATTCGCGGCCACCACCTTCCGCCGACCCTTCAACCGGCGGAACCGCAAGAGCCGGCCGGGGGCGGGACGTTGAGACAGAAGCTCGACCATACGGAGCGGGCGCTCATTATCGAGGCCCTCGCGGATGCGCAAGGCAACATGGCGAAAGCCGCGCGCACCCTCGGCGTCACGGAGCGGATCATGGGGCTCCGCGTCAACAAGTTCGGGCTGAGTCCCAAGGAATTCAAGCAGCGGCGTTGAGAACAGAACGGGCGCCCTGACGCGACGTTTGCATGTTGCCGGATGCCGAGCGGTCGACGTCGGCTGCTTTCGCACGCCGGTGGGACTTGGTGAATCGTCTAACGCACTCTCGCACCGTCGCGATGCAGATCGTGGTTTGGCGGCAAGACGTCGAGGGGATACGCCTCGAGCTTCATTTCGCTCTGGTCAAGCCCGACGCGTTCTTCCTCGGGGGTTACCCGCAGCCCTAACAAGCCCTTTGTCGCCAACCAAAAGGCGAACGAGGCCACGAGCGTAAACAGCCCGACTGTGCCCGCACCGAGGGCCTGCTTGCCAAGCTGTGCGAGGCTGCCCCCGTAGAATAGCCCTAAGACGTCCCCTTGCCGGCCGGCTGCAAACAGCCCCACGCACAGCGTGCCGAAGACCCCGTTCACGAGGTGTACCGACAGCGCACCCACGGGGTCGTCCAGTCGCAACCTGTCGAAGAAAACCACCGACTCCACTACGATGATGCCCGCCAGGAAACCGATGGCGACGCTTCCGAAAGGCGTCACAACCAGGCAGGGCGCCGTGACGGCAACCAATCCAGCCAAGGCGCCATTGATCAGCATCGTAAGGTCGGGCGCCCCCATTCGAAGCCAGGTATACGCACAGGCGCCTGCGATGCCCGCCGACGCGGCAAGGGCCGTCGTTACCGCGATGTGAGCGATTTCGGGCGAGACCTCCATCGTGCTGCCTGGATTGAATCCAAACCAGCCCAACCAAAGTATGAGTCCGCCCAAGGTCGCCATGGCCATATTGTGTCCCGGGATCGGGTGCACCTTGCCGTCTTGACGGTATTTGCCAAACCGCGGCCCCAAAAGAATGACGCCGGCAAGCGCAGCCCACCCGCCCACACTGTGCACCACGGTTGAGCCGGCAAAATCATGAAAACCCATCTTGCCAAGGAAGCCGCCGCCCCAAGTCCAATGCCCCGCAATCGGGTAGACGACGGCCACCAAGAATGCTGAGAACAGTATGTAGGCCTGAAACTTGATGCGTTCGGCCACGGCCCCGGAGACAATCGTTGCGGCCGTCGCGGCAAACACGAGTTGGAAGAAGAACTTGGCCTCGAGCGGCACGCCGACCCAGTTGAGCGCAGAGTATGCGCCTTGATATGCCTCGCCGGTAGCCGGGCTGTTGTCCGCGCCTTTAAGGAAGAACCCTGTCGTTCCGAACAGCGACGCCCCATCGCTGAACATGAGGGCAAAGCCTACGGACCAAAACGCCAACGCCGCGATGGCGAACACAATGAAGTTCTTTGCCAAGATGTTAACGGTGTTCTTCGAGCGACAAAAGCCGGACTCGACGAGGGCGAACCCTGCATTCATGAAGAATACCAAGAAGCCGGCCACCATCACCCAAAGGGTGTCGATAAGCACTTTAGGCGCAAACTCGGTAGCGTCCCCGTAAGCAACGGGCATTGAAGAAGCCATAAGCAGACCGAAGAGCGTCAACGCTCTGGGAATCCGGGCGTTCCCGGATCGCTTCATCAACATCGCGCATTCCCTTTCTTGTGCATCCCAAGTCAGGCTGTGTACAGCGTCGCCGCGCACACGCCGGGGCGCTCCTAACTCCTCGACGTGAATGCCGGAGAGCAAATCGTATGCCAAACGCCTTCGCATAGAAGTCGAGTAGAATGGCATTATCGAGCTGGCCGGCATACCTACACCCATTGAATTCGCCCATATGTAGATTGCATCCTCGTTGCACGCGCAGCGTGCCAGTCGACCAACGGGTCACCGGAGCCGGCGCCGGGAAGCGGGGCGCGATGCCTACATTTCTGTAGGATTGTGCTTGGGCCGACCCTCATATCCGGACGACTCAGCTCGTTTCAGATGAAGAACGGCGGGCGTCGCCTTGCGCCGCTGCGCACCGCGCGCGTTACGTGGCCCTTTTCCTCGAGCAAGCCGAGTCCCGAAAGACAACGCCAAAGCAAAACCTACATTCCTGTACCTACGGGCCACATTCCTACATCCTTGTAGCTTTTTGTGGGCGTTTGTGCGGTGATAGACCGCCCGCGGCCTCCGGTCGTATGCTTGGGCGGGGAACTTCTCGGTCCTTGGTCAAAGGAATAGTCGGTGGTTTGTGCCTGTTTTAGTAGAGTTAGACATCGGAAACGGCGGTCTGCGCATGCCCCATTCTGGGCGCAAGAGGCACCGCGATGAGGGCCTGTGAGTGACCGTTAAATTAATGCGGCGCAAGGAGTTGTCGTCGCTCGCTCGGGCTGACGCCAAAGCGCGTGCAACGGCACGGCGTACGCTTCGCCCTCCGGGTCCGTTCTGTGCCTGGGCGCGACATTCGTGAACGGACAGCGACGTGAATACGGTTCTAGAACGCCGTTGGCACTTCGCTTGCTTTAGGAAATTGGGAGCGCACCGGTGGCCGCGGATTGGTGACGCAGTGCGGTTCTCGAGCCTGACGCGGGCGGACCTCCTCGAGGTTTTCTAAGTTGCGGGCAAAGAACGGAGGGGATGCTCTAATGAAACGGGTGGAGGCAATTATTCGGCCGTTCAAGCTCGAAGCCGTGAAGGAGTCGCTCGCCGCGATAGGGATTCAGGGGCTCACCGTCACGGAGGTCAAAGGGTTTGGGCGTCAGAAAGGGCACCGGGAACTCTATCGCGCGGCCGAGTATGTAATCGAGTTCTTACCCAAAGTCCGGCTCGAGGTCGTGATACTAGACGGCAAACTCGACGCGGTTGTTGAAGCCATCTCGCGGGCGGCGTCGACGGGCCAAATCGGGGATGGGAAAATATTTGTGTCGCCTGTAGAGGAGGCGATACGCATCCGTACGGGTGAATTTGGGGATGTTGCGATCGACTGAAAGCGACGGCAGAGAACGCTGCTCAGGATGAGCAGAGAACCCTGCCCAGAATGAATGGAGACCACAATGAGAAAGGACTTTACGCCAAAGGATGTGCTTGCGCTCTGCGAAGAGGAACAGATTCGGTTTGTAGACCTCCGGTTCATGGACTTTCCGGGACTCATGCAACACTTCACGGTGCCGGTGGCTGAGTTGAGCGAGGACACGTTCGTCGAAGGCTTCGGCTTCGACGGCTCGAGCATCCGCGGATGGCAGCGAATCCACGAGAGCGACATGCTCGTCGTCGCGGACCCCAGAACCGCCACGGCCGATCCGTTTGCCGAGATCCCGACCCTTATTCTGTACTGCAACATCCTCGACCCGATAACCAAGGAACGGTACTCGCGGTGTCCGCGCAACGTAGCGCTCAAGGCCGAAAACTACATGGTCTCCCGCGGGGTCGCAGACGCCGCGTA
>DUZM01000202.1 GCA_013349485.1 Candidatus Hydrogenedentota bacterium
CGAAATGAAACTCCGCGTGCGCGTGAACGGCACCATCCTCAAAGCCGCGATCAATGGCCGAGAGACGCCCTTCGACCCAACGGACGAGACACTGGAGCTTATGCTTACGGACGACTCGCAAACCGTCAGAATCGACCTCGAGCGTTGAGGCCCGGTTGCGGGGCACCGTTTTCCTCCTCGTCCCCGCTGTGACTTGAGCAGAAAAGGGACAGTCCCTACTCGAAGACTCGCGAGGACGGTCCCTTTTCTGCGTCGCCACTACTTGGCCTTTGTGGCTGCTCCGAGTCTTGGAGCTAGGCCTGTTCCCTTTTGCGACACAGGGTGGGGCACCGAGACGGGTAGAAAGAGCCTACATCGCGGAGCGTCGTCGGCAGGAAATGGGCCATAGAAAAGGCCCGTTTCCCCCTCTTGTCATTCCCGCGAAAAGCGAGAATCTCCTCGCACACGCGTGGCCGCAGGCGAGCAATGAGATTCCCAATCAAGTTGGGAATGACAAGAAGGAGGCACCCGGCCGGTCAGCCGTCGCTTCCCGCCAAGGCGTCGTGTGCCTCTTTAAGTTGTTTACGGATAGGGATATTCTGCGGGCATTTTTCTTCGCATTCGCCGCATTCTGTGCAGGCTTCGGCGTTTGCGCCGTGTTTGCCCGGTGTCTTGGGAAGCCTGTTGTAGGCCCGCTTGGCCGATTCCCAGAGCCCGTATACACGGCCCCTGTTGTACATCTCGAAGATGGCCGGGATGTTCACTTCGGCCGGGCACGGCATACAGTATTTGCAGGCCGTGCAATAGAGGTCGGCCATCTTCTTGAGCCGATCGAGGTGTTCGTCGATCGCGGCCAAATCGTCGGGGGTGAACGTCGCGCCGTCGCTGGCAATGCGCAGGTTTTCCTCGACCTGCTCGATGGTGCTCATACCCGACAACACGACGGAAACGTTCGGATTGGCCAAAACAAACCGGAGCGCCAATTCGGGGAGCCGTTTGACCTGCGGCAACACGGATTCGAAAGTCTCACTCGGCTCGCCCAACCGGCCGCCGCCCACCGGGCCCATCACGACCACACCGATGCCCTTCTCATGCGCGTACGCGATGCCCTCCTCGAGTTGCCGGTCAAGAAGGTTGTATTGAAGCGTGATGACCGACGGAAACCCCGAGTCGACGATACGCATCAGCGCGTCGTTGTTGTCGTGAAACGACGTGCAGATGTGTTTGATCAGCCCTTGCTCCTTCGCCTTGGCCATCCACTTGCTGACGCGGGGTTTGTAGGCTTCCTCGAACCGTTGCCCGTTGATGCCGTGCGTGCAATACATGTCGATGAAGTCCATGTCGAGCAGGCGCAGGCTGTTCTCGAGCCGCCCCCACCATTCCTTTTCGTCCTCGCCGTAATAGTCGTTTTTTGTCGAGACGATTACGTTGTCCCGCCAACCCTTGAGGGCGTCCCCGACCGCCGCCTGACTGTCCCGGTTGCAGTAGATGATGGCCGTATCGATGTAATTAACGCCTGCTTCAAAGGCCCTGTGGATCATGGGCACCGCCAGTTCGCGGTTCACCTTGGCGTTGGGTTTTTCGCCGATCATCGGCAACCGCATCGCGCCGAATCCTAATTGCGAGACCTCGAGGCCTGTCTTGCCAAGTTTCCGATAAATCACGCCGATTTTCCTTCCACTCGTCATTGCAACACGGCGGCTGGCTGACCCCGATGCGTGCCAAAACGGTCCTAGGCGTCAACCGTCACCTTGTGGGACCGCAAACATAGCACAGCCGTCGGAGTCCGTCAAACGCCGGCATCAGAATGCCAACATTCGTCCAGCGTCCATTTCATCCATGGACCTCCTGACTACACAGCCGCGCCCCTGATCTTTGCGATCTACACTGCGCAATATGTGAAGTCTGCCTTAGAGACGCTGACTTCTTGTAAGTGATTACACTGAAAAAGGTTGTAATCCTAACCGGCATGTCATGATTCCTAATACGAGGCAAGTGCAGGGGAAACTGTGAATAGGATATCCCTTGTTTCCCAACTCAACACCCGCGCCGTTGCCTGCGCCACACGGCGCCACGCAGTGCAACAAGCACGCCTATATAAGTGAGGGCAAGAAGACGCTCCGAGAGGGCAAACCGAACGCACGCGTCGTAAGGTACCCCGTTGGTTCAACCAAAGAAGTATCGGAAATGGGGAGTTTCACCGCCGGGCGTTTTTGGGTATAATCCGGGCGCTATGAAGACCTCGTTGTCGCATCTGCCCAAGCACAAGAGACACGAACTCGAGATTGTCCGGGACGTCATCCGCACGGCGATCCCGGGCGTGCATATGATTATCTTGTTCGGGTCGTATGCGCGGGGCGACTGGGTCGAGGACGTTTACACCGAGGGCCACATCACCTACGAATATCAATCCGATTTCGACGTTCTCGTGATCGGCCCCGACTCGAACAAACCGGCCAACACGGCCGCGCACGAGCAACGGATCAAAGAAGCCGTCCGCGCCGATGCCCGCGTCGCCACGCCCCTTACCATCGTCTACCACACGATGAAGTTCGTGAACCAGCGGCTGCGCGAAGGCCAATATTTCTTCTCGGACATCAAGCGCGAGGGGGTGCTCCTCTACGACTCGAAAAAGCATAAGCTCGCCCGCCGCCGAAAACTCGATAAGCGGAAGCGCGGGCCCATCGCCCAAGCCAATTTCAGCCATTGGATTGAGAGCGGCAGACGTTACTATGGGTCATTTCAGTTCAATGTCCAGAATGAATGGCACAACGAAGCGGCCTTCTTGTTGCACCAGGCGACGGAGTGTGCGTACACAGCCGTCTTACTCGCGTTCACCGGTTACAAACCCAAGACGCACGACCTCGAGAAGTTTGGCGGGCTCGCGGGCGACTGCCACCCGGCCTTTCTCCGCGTGTTCCCGAGATCCACACCAGAAGAAAAACGCTTGTTCGGGCTCTTGCAAAAGGCCTACATCGATGCCCGCTACGACCCGAAGTACGCCATCACGATGGAAGAACTCGGCCACCTCGGCGCCCGCGTCACCAAACTCTTTGAACTCGCCAGGGAACTCTGCACCGCAAAGATCGCCTCGTTCGACGCCTAACCCGGACAAATCACAGGCAATCTACTGCAGCGGCGCATCTACCCGCAACTACTGCGTTGCGGCTCGTTCGGCCTGCTCGACGTACTACGCAGTACGCCTGCGCGGGCCTCGGTCGCGCGCCTTGTATTTGCAGGCATCTGCGTCGCTTCGCCACGGCTGCCTGTAATTTGTCCGGGCTAACACCCAGGTCTGCCTCATGCTTTCGGGTTTTCGTACTGTGCGCTGTTCACTGACGGTGCAGACGTGATGATCGGCGTTTCTATCTTCCCGTCATTGCGAGGAGGCGCAAGCCGACGTGGCAATCACTTATCGGCGAGTGACTTGCCCGGGTGGCCCGGACAACGTTTCGTTGTCCGGGCGCCGAAGGCGCAAGAGGTGGATAGGGGGCTGTAAGGTCACGGCCTCTTGCAGCGACGAGGCAATCACTTGCCAAGGTCCACTCGACGGCCTCGGTAGAAAGTGAGTGATTGCTTCGTCGAAGACTCCTGCTAGGAAAGGCTGTCCGTCGCCCGCCTCCGGCGGGCTCTTGAGGCGGGAGAGGCGTCTACCCCGGGTTCCGCTTCGCTCCACCCGGGGCTTTACGCCGTCGCCGCCTCCGGGGGCTTTGCTTTGGGCGGTTCGGCGGTGCTGGGAGTTTCCATCGCTCTAAGGGCTCGCAGCTTTCTTATGGGAATCGCCCCGCCGCGGACGGGTTTGCTCCTCACAATAAGGGGTGGACGGGGTCGCGTTCCATTGCATCCGGGTGGCGCCCTCAAACTTGTTTGGGGGTGTCTTGCAGGTCCTCATTCGAGCATACCCTCGAGCATGGGCCCGGCCCTATCGTAAGGCCAAGAGCGGGGAATAGCCGCCCCATCCAACAAGTTTGAACGTGCCGGCACACGTGTCATAAGATACGATGCTTGCGTATGTAGGCGTGTCCCATAATTCGCCAGGTCAATGCTATGTGGGAGGACAACGATGGCCAAGACGGAGCGCGCCAACGGCGCGCTGCTCGGCGATGTACCCGTCGGCGAGAAGTATCAAGACAGACTCGAACGCATTGCCGCGGACGGACTCGAGCGCGCGAACATTGCCGGCGTGCTCGCACGCGCTGCCGTTGCCAGCCGCCACACGCTCACCATCGGCGTGTTCGGCGACTGGGGCCGCGGCAAGACCAGCCTCATGCGGCTCATCAAACAGGGCGTCGACTCGAATACCCGCGCCGTCGGCGTCTGGTTCAACGCATGGCAGTACGAACGCGAAGACCATCTTATTGTGCCCCTGATCGCAACAATCACAAAGGCGTTGGACGCGAAGCTCGAGGGAGAAGCCGGCGCGGGCGCAAAACTCGTCAAGGGCCTCGGTGACGGCGCCCGGGCGTTGCGCAAAGCGCTGCGGGCCGTCGCCTATGGGTTCTCGTTCAAGGGCAAAGTCGACATACCGTTGCTCGGCGGCGGCGAGATCAACTTCTCCGCAAAGGACATGATCGAGCGGTATCAGAAACTTACCGACGAATACCAGGAACTCGCCAAGAGAGTCGCGCTGGATCGCAGTCTGTATTTCGACGCATTCGAACAACTCGAGCAGGCCGCCAGCGGCACGGAAGACACGCCAAAGATCGTGGTATTCATCGACGATCTCGATCGGTGTCTGCCCGATGCCGCCGTGATGCTACTCGAGAACATCAAACTGGTGCTGTCGCTGCCGAACTTCTCGTTCGTGCTCGGGCTCGCGCCGAATGTGATTCAGAAGTTCGTAAAACAGAAGTTCGTCAAGGAAATGGGTCTCGACGAAGCCTATTTCAAGAACTACCTCGACAAGTTTGTGCAGGTCCCGATTTACGTCCCGGAACAAGACCCCGACGTGATGCGGAACTACGTCGGGGAAAAGCTCTTGGCCGACGAGGACGTGTTTTCGACCACCGAGCGCAAGGAGTTCAGCGGCCTCGCCGAGTTCATTGCCGGTGTCGCCGGACAGAATCCGCGCAACGCCGTCCGGTTTATCAACCAAGTCCTTGTCGTCAAACGGATCAGCGACGCCGAGAAGGCCAACATCCCCGCCGCCCACCTCGCGTTTGGCTGTCTGCTCCACGAGATCAGGCACGTATTGCTCGAGATGCACCTCGATTACGAGGGACTGCAAGCCGTCGAGACGCGCGGCGCGGTGCCGGAAGATGTCGAAGAAGTGGCTATGCTGGCCGAGCGGCGGTTCACACCATGGATGAAAGACGAACGCCTCCGAGACTTGCCCGAACGCGAGCCGTTCAACGAAGCGCTGGCCCGTCTTATGGACCTCCAATCTCCACGCACCGAACACCAGCGATTTTGCCGACTGCTCCGCGCCCTGGCGCCTACCCAGGACGAGCGTGTCCGCAACGCATTGGAGTGGCTGGCCGAGAATGTCCGGCTCTGTCGCGCGCTCGACTTCCCCGAGGCCAAAGACTGGCTCCGCCACCGCACCGAACTCGAGAAGAGCTTCCGCTACACCGGCGCCGTCCAACAACCGGAAACGCCCCCGGAGAAAGCTCTCGATTTCGAGGCCATCATCCGCGAGGTCAACGAAACCGGCAAGAATGTCCTCAGTTTCCCAAATATAAGGGAATCTGCTACATCGCGCCACGGTATTCCGGCGCATATCCGGCCGTTCGTGAAAGACCTAACGCCTCTCGGCGAACTCGAGAACGCAACAGCGCTCAACCTATCCGGCTGCATGGGTCTGACGGACCTCGGGCCCCTGGGCCACCTCGGGAAGCTCGAGTGGCTCGAGCTTGAGGGCTGCACGGGCGTGACGGACCTCAGGCCGCTGGCCGCACTTAAGGACGCGACTGTCCTCAACCTGGCGGGCTGCACGGGCGTAACGGATCTCGCGCCCCTGTCCCGGCTGCGGAGAATCAAGTGGCTCTACCTTGATGGCTGCACGGGCGTAACAGACCTCGCGCCCTTGGCCCGCCTCACAATGCTCGGGCGGCTCTACCTCATGCGATGCACGGGCGTGACGGACCTCGGGGCGCTGACCCGCCTCGATAACCTCAAGCGGCTCAACCTGGCGGGCTGCACGGGGCTCGCAGACCTCAGCCCCCTGGCCAACCTTCTGAACCTGCGGGGACTCAACCTCGGGGGATGCACGAGGATCGCGGACCTCGCCCCGCTGGCTACCCTCGGCAAGCTGCGGTGGCTCAACCTCGCGGGCTGCACCGGGATCACGGACCTGCGCCCCCTGGCCGACCTCGCGGACCTTGAGGTGCTCTACCTTGTGGGCTGCACGAGGGTCGACGACCTCAGACCGTTGGCTAGACTCTATGAGCTACGAGATGTGTATGCGCGTGATACTGCTGTCGATCTCAAAACCGTACCCGAATCCTTGATAGGCAGGTTGTATCTGTGATTCCCGCCCAGGCGGGAACATGCGCAGCGCCGTCTACCTCGACCAATGTGGCGTGCTGGCGCTTCAAAGTTGTTTGGAGATAGCGCCCTGCGCGCCAGATGTTAGACTGCTCAAGAAGGGCCGTCGTGCCGCCTGAAACGTGTAACGGATTGTGTCCATTGCGGTATAACATGCTGGGCGGCGCAGTGTGCAGGGATGAATAGATGGATGTTTTCATGAAAACCGCCGCGTTCTATCTTCGTGCGCTCTATCTCCTCGCGCGGAAGCGGGTGATTACGCCGGACGTTATCCGCCGGGACTATGATCGGCTGAGCGGCGGGTATGACGGGTATTTCTCGCGTCATATGGCGAAACACTCGCTGGCGATGGTGGCCAGACTGGCCATCGCGCCCGGGAACCGGATGTTGGACTTGGCCTGCGGCACGGGCACGATCACGCTCGAATTGGCGCAACGGGCGCAGGCTGGCGAGGTCGTTGCCATCGACAACTCGATAGGCATGCTCGAGCGGGCGCGCGAGAAGGCGCGGTCGCTGCAGCTTAACAACATCACCTTTATTCAAGGCGATCTGATTGACGAGATCCGGAAGCTGCCGGCCGCTCACTTCGACATCGTAACGTGCGGTTGGGCCATCGCCTATGTCAAACCGAACGTATTGCTCGGCGAGATACGACGGGTGCTAAAGCCTGGCGGCATCGTGGGCATTATCGAGAACCGGCGAGACACGCTGCTCGAGGTACGAAACACGTCCATCAAGGTTGCCGGGCAGTTTCCATCGAAAATGCAATACTTGATGGATTTGCATCTCCGGCTGCCGCGGAGTAAGAAACACCTATGTGCGATGTTCCGGAAAGTCAAGCTGACGCCGATGGACGCCTGGGAAGGCTGCGAGTGGTTCTCGTTTGCCGACGGCCAAGAGGCCTTACACTGGGTGTTGCATACCGGCGCAAGCGCGGGTTTTGAGAGCATGATGGCGCCGGAGAAGCAAGCGGAGTGCCACAGACTGTTTGCGGCGTTTATAGAGCGCGATTACGCCAAGGACGGCCGGATCGCGGTCGCGCATCGGTTTGTGGCCGGGAGCGCGCGCAAGGACGCGAAGTAATGCACTACACGGGGCTTGCCAAATATTTGAAGTTGGCCGGCACGCTCAAAATGAAGCCGGTG
This sequence comes from Candidatus Hydrogenedentota bacterium, assembly GCA_013349485.1. GTDB lineage: Bacteria > Hydrogenedentota > Hydrogenedentia > Hydrogenedentales > SLHB01 > DUZN01. The sequence continues at coordinate 7,611 of DUZM01000202.1, forward strand.
CGCGGGATACCGCTGAGGGTATTGTTTCGACTCCAAGGCATGTATGCCGATGCAAAACTAACGCGCGTCGGCGACGCAATAGTAATCAATTCGTTCCTGCCGCCGTTTCCCGGCAGACCCTTCGGCAGGTTGGCCTTATCCGTGCAGGCCGCGTTGCGCGCCGAGGTGATACCCGTGTCGTGTTACATCGGCCTCACGAACCGATGCAATTTCAATTGCTGGCATTGCAGCAAGGCGTTGAGAAGGGACGCCGAGTTGCCGTTGGCCGTTGTGGAGAAGGCCATCAAAGGAGCGCTCGACCTGGGTGCATGCATTATCGGATTCACCGGCGGCGAACCGCTGATGCGGGAAGATTTGGAGGGCATCATCCGGGGTATCGGCGAACGCGCTTCGGCGCTCCTTTTCACCACGGGCGACGGATTGACCCGGCAACGGGCCGCGGCGCTGAAGGCGGCCGGGCTATTCGGCATTGCCGTCAGCCTGGACAGCCCCGACGGGGACGTGCACAACCGGTTGCGCGGCAGCGCCGACGCCTTCGGGACGGCGACGAACGCGGTACGGGTCTCACTCGAGAATGAGTTTTTCACCATGCTTCAGGTGGTAGCCAGAAAGGACTTCATTGACCACGAGATCTGGCCGTACATCGAGTTTGCCAAGGATCTCGGCGCCCACGAAATTCGGGTGATCGAGCCCATGCCCACGGGGAGTCTCATCAACGCCGAGGATTGCCTGTTGTCCCAGGAAGAACGCCAGATGTTGAAGGATATCCACGTCGAGGTGAACAGGCGCAAGGACTATCCCACTATGTCGTGTTTCGCCTACATCGAGGACGAATGTATGTACGGGTGCGGCGCGGGCATTCAACACATGTACATTGATGCGCAGGGCGACGTGTGCCCGTGCGACTTCACGCCGCTGTCGTTCGGCAATGTCAACGAGGAGAACCTCGACATCATCTGGGCACGATTGCGCGAGGCGTTTGCCCGGCCCCGAAGCACGTGTTTCCTACTCGAAAACAGCGCGCAGATTAGGGCCGCGTGCAACGGCGAATTGCCGTTGGATACCGAAACATCCATGAGGATTTGCCGCAAATGTGCGGCCGGAACGATCCCGGAATATTACCGAATCCTAGGCTGGAAGTGATCGGAAGACATCGGCGGCGCGTTCGGCCTTTGCCATGACGAGTCGCGCGCGTGCGGCAAGTTCCTCATAGATTTCCCGCGTGGTTTCGGCAAGGTGAAGCGGGTCGGCCCCCTCGAGGTTGTCCCGCTCGTAGCGCGAAATCCGCACCAGCGGCCTTGTGCTCTCGTGAAGTTCGCCGAAAAGGCGTATGTCCTCGTCGTGGCGCGTCAGGCCGGCCACCTGTTCCTTTGCCTTTTGCAGATCATTGTCGCGGAGCGAGTCGAGCAAGGCGTCCGTGGCGGCGCCGCCCTGTTCGCCGAGCGCCGCGAGTTGTCCGAAAACCGGCGCCAACGCCGCGCGCCACGTTTCAACCGTCGCGGCCGGCGGCCCGGAATAGCAGCCGAGCATCGCGCGGAAGCTCTCGTCTTCGACGCGGGCGCTCTTCTGGGCGCCGAGATGGTCGAGCCACATTGCCCGGTACGCGATACGGAGAAGATCCCTTTGAGTCAATTCCCGACGCAGCACGGGATACCATTCGAGACAGCCGTCCGGCGCGAACTGCGACATGTGGAGGTGGGCATCGGCCAAATCCGGCGCGTCCGTCGTGTGCGGCACAAATCCGGCCTCGCGTACCTCGAGGGTTGTCTCGATGGCGCGCATCACGTGTCTGGGCTGCAATCGCTCGCGTTCCTCGAGGCCGCCCGGCACGAACGACGAGTCGCCAAGGGCCTGGCGCCGACACTCGACGGCGCAGTGGCCGGCGCCGTACGGGCCGGTTTCACGGAAATGAACGTGGCCTACCGAAACCAGCACGGTAGGACATCCTACGGCGGCGGCAATGTGCATCGTGCCCGTATCGTTCGTGACCAACACGTTCGCCCGCTCGAGCAAGGCCGCCAGTTGCGGCACCATCGTCTGCCCGTACAGTTGGAGGGCCGTGCCCGGCGCGTGCTGCGCGAAGGCTTGGCCCAAATGGGCTTCTTCCTTGACGCCCACGAGTGCTATGCGTGCGTTTCGGCGCTCGACAAGCATACGGCCAACGGTGGCGAAATGCGCCTCGGACCATCGCTTGCTATCTTCGCTTGCCCCAAGCTGAAAACAGGCGACGAAATCGCCCGCATGCACGCCGTGTCTGTCGAGCAGTGAATTCACAAACGCCCGATCCGCGTCCCGGACCTCGAACACCAGGTTGCGGACGTCGGGCGCGCCGGAAGCGAAATGCCGGAAAACGTCGCAGAGGTTGAGGTCGCTGTACTCGCGGTTGAAGATGCCCGTGAAGAAGTACTTCGTCCATGGCCCGCGCTGGACGAACTGCCAGTCGTCAGTCATGTGTACGCCGACTACGTGCGGGACTTCGGCTATTTTCAATAGCATCGCCGAGGAAACGCTGTTCGTGCAGTTGTAGCAGAGGTCGAAACGGCCCGCCTTTATACGGTCAATGTAGGATTCGGCGCGTTCGAAAGCCCGCAACAAGCGGTCGGAATCCCGCGCCCGCATGTCCAGGAACATGTTGTCCTCTTCGTAGACAATCACGTCGTCGACGTCCGGATTGCGCTCGACGATGGGCTTGCCCATCCTGCGCACCATGGCCGTGATGTGCGCGTCCGGGTGCTGTTGTTTGAGTGCGCAAATCAGCGGCGAGGTCTGGAGGACGTCGCCCATCCGCGTCATTTGTGCCACCAGTATGCGCATCACGGTTCCACGGGCTCCATCAGCATTTCAGCGCTATTGCGCACTTCTTGGAGATAGGCAAATACCTTCTCCGGATACGTTAACGGGGGTTTCCGTACGTTAATCTGCTCGTTGATATTCTCATGCGTGAAAAGCAGGTCCGGCGGCAACGTCTTGAGAAACTGACCCAACGGCGAGTCCACGCCCACC
>DUZM01000163.1 GCA_013349485.1 Candidatus Hydrogenedentota bacterium
AAGCAGGTCAACTACTTCCCGCTTCGTAAACCGGTGGTCGGTGTGCACCGCCACATCGTGCGAAGACCGCACCCAGTGGTAGGCAGGCAGGTTCAGCAGCAACAACCCGCCCGGTTTGACGACCCGGTAGAGTTCACGCATGGCCACGTGCTTGTCGGGGATGCTCGAATGACAAAGCACATCAAAGGAAACCACCACGTCAAACCCGTTCGCGTCAAAGGGCAGGGCAAGCGCCGAGGCCACTGCCGAGCGCCCGATGCCCCGGGTGCGGCAGAACCGGATTGCCTCGAGGGCAAAATCCACGCCGGCCGCCTGCGCGTCTTCCCCGAGCCGATCAAGAATCGCCCCCGTACCGCAACCGACGTCCAAGACTTGCGGTTCGGGAACGCGAACATAGCGGCCCCAGAACTGATGCAATAGCGCCCGCAACCCGGCGTACCACCAATGGCCGTCCTCGACCCGAAACATAATTTCGTATTCTTCAGGCTTCATGGCTGAAACGCCGCAACGAGCTCCGCCACACGGCCGATTGCATCGAACGGCAACTCTGCGTACATCGGCAGCGAGAGGACCTCGTTGCACGCCCGCTCGCTTTCAGGAAAGGCGCCTTGGCCGCACCCGAGGTCTGCATAGGCCTCCTGGAAATGGACGGGCACGGGATAATGAAGCAACGTGCCGACCCCGTGTCGGTCGAGATGGGCCTGCAGTGCGTCCCGGTGCGGGGAACGGACCACGTAGAGATGGTAATTGTGCTCCGCCCAAGGCGCCACCGTCGGCGTCGTAACCGGCGTGCCGGCCAAGAGCCTATCATAGGCTGCGGCCCGCTCTCGTCGCGCGGCGTTCCATTCATCCAAATGCCGCAGTTTGACCCGCAGCACCGCCGCCTGCAGTTCATCGAGCCGGCTGTTAAACCCTTTTACGGCGTGGTAGTACCGCCGCTCCTCGCCGTAATTCCGCAGGCGCGCGAGGCGCGCGGCCACGTCCGGATCGTCGGTCACCACAGCGCCGCCGTCGCCATACGCACCGAGGTTCTTGCTTGGATAGAAACTAAACGCCGCCGCCTTGCCGAACGCGCCGCACCGTACGCCGCGGCACCGGGCGCCGTGCGCCTGGGCGCAATCCTCGACCACAACCCCGCCGCGCCGCTCGGCAATGGCCATAATGGCGGCCATGTCGCAGGGATGCCCGTAAAGATGCACCGGCACAATGGCTTTGGTGCGCTCCGTCATGGCGGCGTCAAGCGTGCTCGGCGCCATCGTCAACGTCGTTGGATCCACATCCACGAGCACGGGCGTCGCGCCCGCCGCCCAAATCCCCGCGACCGTCGGCACGCACGTATTCGCCGCGGTGACCACTTCATCGCCGGGACCGACGCCCACGGCCCGCAACGCCAAATGAATGGCGTCCGTGCCGGACCCGACGCCGACGGCATATTCGACGCCGATATACGCCGCGAATTCTTGCTCGAAAGCCGCCAACTGCCTGCCCAAAACGTACCGCGAACTCGCCAGCACCTCGTCCAATGCGGCGCGAATTTCGGCCTCAATCAAGCGAAACTGCGATTTCATATCGAGAAAGGGTATCATTGCCTGTCGATTTCCCCCGAATCCACCCGGCGCTCGGAGGAATCGCCGTCTCGCCCGCCGTGCATACGGTACAAAAGGACCTCGCGAATCCACAGCCCCGAAAGTTGCCAAGCGACCCGGGCGATACGCCGGAAATTGAAGAATTGCGATTTGCCGTGTGCCCGCTGATAATGGTGCACTGGGACCTCGACGACGCGGAACCCGGCCCGCTGAATTTTCGTCATCATCTCTGCGCAAATCACCCCGCTGTCGCTCACCAAGTCGATTCGATCGAATATGGCGCGACGCATCAGCCGGAAGTCGCAGTCCACATCCCGCAGTTTGAGCCCAAAGGCTATCTTCACGAGCCAGTGGTAGATGCGGCCGATGATCCGGCGATGCATCGGGTCATTCCGCGCAATTTTATAACCTTGCACAACGTCCACTTCCGGCCCGGCGTGTTTCAGCAGCAAGGCCAGCTCCCGCACGTCGTATTGCGCGTCCCCGTCCGTGTAAAAGACCCATTCCTTGCTGGCCGCGGCAAATCCGCTGCGCAGCGCCCCGCCGTAGCCGTGGTTCCGTTCGTGGCGCACCACGCGGATTTCCGGGAAACACGCGCCGATCTCATCAAGGAGATCCTGTGTCTGGCCCCCGCTCCCGTCGTCGATAACGGCGATGTCGTGATCGACCCCGAGCCGGCGGCACGTCTGCACGGTAAGCAGGACCATGCTTCCCATGGTTCCCCAATCGTTATAGCAGGGATAGAATACAGACACTGATGGCGTCGACATGGCGTCTCCTGTCAGCATGGAAATGCGCGCGATGCCTCACGCTACGGTCCCTTCAGAAACAACACCCCGTAATCGCCAAAAGCGCGATCGGCTTCACGGCCCTCCAACAGCGCCCGCTGGACCCGCGTATCCGCCAGGAGGACATCCCATTCGTCCGAGGACGTCGGCACACGCTTGACCACCTCGACGTGCCGGCCGGCAAAGAAGTTGAGCGTCCGCTGCAGCGGCCAATCCAAGGCGGCAATGCGCGTGTCTTCCGGCAGCGTTCGGACAAAACCGGCCAAGGCGATGGCGTCGCCCATCCCGTCATGCCCTCGAATAAGCTTCACCTCCCTGTGCGTCCGGGCAAGGGCGGGAACCACCACGAGACACGCCAGCGCGGCGTATACGGTGCGCACGCGCGGCGGCTTGGCCAGATCGAGCGCCTGGCGCGCCGAGACGGCCAGCAGGACCCCCGCGAAGATCTGCGTAATGGCGCACGTGTACCACATATAGCGACCGTGAAGGCCCGTCGTGAAAAAGAGCCACCAATATGTGAAAAACAGCGCCGCGAAAAACAGTACAATCGTCGGCGGATCATAGTTGTGGCGGAAGATCACCGGCAGTACAAGCAGTAAGGCGATCACGGCGCCGATCAATGTCGCCGGCTGCCCCACAATCCAGCCCGAAGTCCGCACGAATGACGCGAAACCGAACACGAGATTGTGCTGGTATTCTACGAGCGTCGTCTGGGCCGCCTGTGCTGCGTCATGCTGAAAAACCGCTTTCACGAGCCACCAACATCCTACCATTAGCCCGTACCCGAAGAGCGGCAACAGCACGTGACGCAACCGGACGATCCGATAGCTGACCCGATCAAACGCCAGCGCCCCCGCCACGGCCCAAACACCCATCAGCAAAAACGGCTTGCACAGCACGGCCAAACCAAAGGCCGCGCCCGCCAATACGCCCCAAAACGCGCGCTTCTCGGCGCGCAGCGCCCCCCGCCAAAAGGTCAAACCGACGACGGCAAACAGAAACGCGGGCGCCTCGCCATAGACCGAACGACCAAGATAGACGGACATGAGGGCCATAAGCACCATGAAAACCGAACACACTGCGGCCCAAGCCCCGAACACCGGCCGACAGAAGAAAAACACACTCAAGCACAGCAGCACGAAATAGACCGCCATCGTAAGCCGGGCGGCCACGAATTGGTCTGCGCCTAGCCGCATGGACACGGCGACAGGCACAATGACCGGGGGACCGACCGAGTCGTAGCGGTCGAAAAGCTCGAAGCCCGCAGCAGGATGCCCGGACGCATACAAACCGTACTCCGCAAGGTTCCGCGCCACAACGAGATGGTGCATCTCGTCCGGCTCCGCCTTCGGGTATCTGTCCAGGTTCGGAAACACCAGCGCCATGGCCGCGCCCGCCGCGGCAAGCAAACCCAACCACGCGCGCCACGACACTCGCTCCGGAGGAAGTTCGGCGGGCCGGCGGGCATCGGGCAGCCGACCACCCCACCGCAACACCCAACCACTGGCTGCAAACGCGCATCCAAAAACCAACCCTTTGACCCCCAGCCGCCAGAGAAAAGGCGCGTCATATCCCGCGCCACTTCGGAGGCCGATCACGAGTACCCCGATGGACGCCGTCGTCGTGAAGCCGCTGCAAATAAGGACCGTGAGGACAAGGACCGTCCGGATCAACCCCCCGTAGTGCATCCCGCCCGGGCGCCTTTGCGCGCCCTCTGCTCCTCCGCATTTCATCCGGGCCGCTACTCGCTCCTTCTCAGGCGTCTGACATTACGCAGATTGGGGCGCCTCGCCTTCGATGCGTGAGTATAGCAGCAACGTTTGGCCCCCACAAGTACACGAACAGGCCTATTGCCGGGGTCTGGAGGCCGCCCCACACTGGACCGCGGCGCCGCCATAGAAACCCCGGGCGGGAAGCGCCGGCCGGCTCGATTCAGCAAAGCCACATCGTAGAACTGCGGAAAAGAAGAAAAGGCCCGTTATTCAATATATGGGACAAGCAACTTTTCACTTGCATATATATAGTGATCATGCTATCATCCGCACGGTATATTGTATAGAAGCGCGTAAACTGTACTACATTTAGTGTTCTTGACAGACCTCGCCCGGTCATAGTGCAAGGAAAGGTCATGAGAACCCGCAGCATCCTTGTCTACCTTCCCGCCTATCCATTCACGTTCATGAATCTGATGCCCAATCGCTCGTTAGCGAGCGCGGCGGCTTGCCTCATCGGCGCGGGCCATTTCACTCGGATCCAGGACTACGGGACGCTCGAGACGCTCGAACAACTTGCATCCAGCCCACCAAGTTTACGGCGGCTCCCAACTTTCCCAGGTCGGCGTCGCAACGGACCAGGCCTTCGGCCAACCCTCGAGGCGTTCCACAGGCAAGTGTCGCGTGAATTGGCCGCTTTCCCACGCACAGACTTCATAGCCTTCTACATCGAAGACCGCCCCGCCCTCGCGGGAGCAGTGCAGGTGAGCAAGCGACTGCGCGAGATCAAGCCCGACCTGAAACTAGTGGGCTTCGGCCCGGGAACGAGATTGTGCGGCGGGACCCTTCTGAAAACCGCCACCGCCTTCGACTGCTTGTGTTTGCACGATGGGGGACGCGCTTTGGCCCAGCTCGCCGACCGTATACATGCGCCGCAGACATGGGGCACGATCCCCGGCCTGCTGATCCCTGCGCCGGGACACCCACAAACCACGCCCGGGCCGGACACGCATAGCCTGGTTCTCCTGCCCGGCGCCGACTACGGCCCGGCAACCTATCCCGCGCTCAGGAGCCGCACCAAACTGATGCTGTTCACCATCGAAGACAGTCACGGCTGTGATTTTACATGCCATGGCTGTCCGCGCGGCTCGGCACGCAGACCGTTCGTCCAGACCAGGCCGTCCGCCGCGGTGGCGGACGAGGTCTGGCGCATCGGGAAAGAGTATGGCGCGCGCGCGTTCCATTTCTGCAACGCGGGCAGTCCTGCCGCGCAGGTCAAGGCCGTGGCCTGCGAACTCATGGCGCGTCATCTAACCGTCTGGTACAGCCGCGCCTGGCATGTCCGGCATACGAGCCCCGCCGCGTTAAGGGCGCTCACGGCATCGGGGTGCCGCGCCGTTTCCTTCCGCATCGACACGGGCAGCCAACGCCTCTTGGACGACTACTACGGGCGCGGATTCGGCGTTACCGAAACGGAATCCGTGTTACGAGCGAGTAAAGCCGCCGGACTCTTTACCGTAGCCCGCTTCACCTACCCCTGTCCTGAAGACGACACCCACACAAGAGAAGAGACCCTTCGTCTCCTCGAGCGTGCCCGGCCCCATTCGGCGCCCGTCGCCGTCCCGGAGTTGCTCCCGGGCTCCGCCTGGGACGCGCACCCTGAGAATTTCGGGTTCCGCCCTCACACGGAGCGCCAGCTCGGCGCGCTGTTGCGGCGGCTGCAACGGGACGGCGCCCGCGGCGTCCCCCGCGGTTTCATGCCGCGTCGAATAGGCGTCTGGACGGCTGTTCAGGCGATTCGGGAAAACGCCTCGTTGCGCCGCACCATTGAAGAAAGGGGGATTCCCTCAACGCTGCCTGAAGATGTCGCCTTGATGGCGAAGTTCGCCGGTTACGACGGCCGCGAGGTCGCTTTCGCCGACATGCTCGGCGCCCGTCTGCGCAACGGAGACGCCGCGGGCGCAGCAGCGTTTGTCGAAGGATTTAACGACGCCGCGTGCGTTCCCGCGCGCGAATTGGCCCTCAGGCGTCTGGCGCCATTGCGGGCCGCCGTTGGAAACTAGGCTATGGGTATGAGGCCTCGTGTAGTCATAACCGGACTTGGCGTCTTGGCGTGCAACGGCATAGGCCGAGCAGCATTTTGGGACGCACTCAAGAACGGCAGGTCAGGCATTCGGCACATCGACCGGTTCGACGCTTCTGAGCTTCCGTGCCAAATAGCGGGGCAGCTTTGGGATTTCAACCCCGAAGACTATATGAAGAAATGTGTGGTTCGCAATTGGTTCCGACACGTCCATCAGGCCATTGCGGCATCGCGACTCGCACTGGAAGACGCGCATTTCTCTAACGCCAACCACAAGGACGAGCGCATTGCCGTTGCGATGGGCACAAGCGTGGGAAGCCCCAACGAAGAATACGAAGCCCATCAGGAAGCCTATGAGACGCGGGGCTACCGGAACGTGGGAAAGCTCACCTCGTCGAAATTCACTGGGCATTCCGCCACGGTGCACGTGACGGTGGACTTCGGCTTCCGGGGTCCCGCTATCACGATAGGAAGCGGCTGCGCAACCGGGCTGGACGTCCTGGGCTGGGGCTTAACGCAAATCCGGCTGGGGCGGGCCGATGCCGCCTTGGTTGGGGCGACAGAAACACCGATCTTCCCGATGTCTATCGCAACCGCGTGCTGCCTCGGAATCCTGTCCACGCGCAATGACGAGCCGGAGAAGGCCATGCGTCCTTTCGACCAGAATCGAGACGGCATCGTGTTGAGCGAGGCCGCCGTATCGCTCGTGCTCGAACGCGAGGATCATGCCAAGGCGCGGGGCGCCCCTGTCCTAGGCGAAGTAGCCGGGTTGGGCGCGGCCACAGAAGGTCAGAATCCTCTCATCCTCGATCCGGAAGGAAGGGCTTTGGCAAGAGCCGTTGGCGCCGCCCTGCAGGACGCGGGCATGTCCGTAAACGATGTGGACCACATAGAAAGCCACGGCGTGTCGCTCGAGATGTACGACCACTCCGAAACAAAGGCCTACAAACGCGCGTTCGGCGACACTGTGTATCGTATTCCCATTTCAGCAGTCAAATCCATGACCGGCCAGCCCTACGCGGTGGCCGGCCTAATCGGCGCGGCGGCCGCGCTGCTGAGTCTCAACGAGGGCGTAATCCCTCCGACGCTCAATCTCGACCATCCGGACCCCGTATGCGACTTGGATTATGTTCCCAAGCGCCCGAGGCTCAATGACGTCAATGCCGTCCTAGTCAGCGCGATGAGCTTTGGCGGAAACCACGGGGCCGCGATACTCAGGCGAGCGAACTAATGGACGAGCGGATTTCAACGGTACTCCTCGTTCTGTCGGCGGTTTGGTTCTCCGTCCTCGGCGCCGTGGTGATCGTTAAGAATCCGCACAAGCGTACGCATCGCGCCTTTGCCCTGTTGGCATTTACGGTTGCCCTTTGGACGAGCGGCATAGCGTGCATTATCCACTCGCATGATGCCAATGTTGCGGTTTTCTGGCTCAGGGTGACCTTTGTTCCAGCGTCCTTCATTCCGTTGCTTTTCCATATTTTCATGGGGCTCTTCCCACGACAGCGCTATGAAGGCGTCAAGCCCGTGCTGTGGTTTCTATGCGGCGTCTCGCCGGTTTTGGCCCTTCTCGGCGTATTGACACCCCTATACGTACGCCACGTGGAGGTGTTTCCAGATCGAAGACCAATCGTCGAATACGGCCCGGTTTTCTATGTTTTTGCGTGCTGCGTGGCCATTACCATTGTCTTCTCCTACCAAAGGCTTTTCATCAGACTTAGAACCGCCCAAGGTGTAGAACGGCGCCAAATCCAGCACGTTATCCTAGGGATCGCCATCTCAACAACCTGCATCACGCTCACGAATATCGTTGCACCCATCATTGTGCCCGGTGTGGCTTACGAGGTCTACGGGCCAATGTTCCTCATGTTCTTGGCCGGCGTGTTTGCCTACTCGATGATACGATTCCACCTACTCGACGTCTGGGTCATGGTCTCGCGCACCACCGTATACGCCGTGCTGACCGCCTTCATTGTGCTCACGTTCTTCAGCTCGATCTCGATAGTCCACCTCGCCTTCAGCGGCACCGAACGCATCGGGCGGACGTTACCGACGGTGCTTGCCGCGCTCGTCATCGCGCTCGTGCTCCAGCCGCTGAAGGAACGGGTGCAACTTGTCCTCGACCGAACGATACTGAAACGCCGATACGACACCAGCCGCTTTCTCGCCCGAATAACCCAAAAAGCCTCGCAAATAGTGCAGTTCAATCAGTTGCTCGAACAACTGGCGCAGGACATACGCGAGACCCTTGGCGTCACAACGTTCCGTGTACTACTCATCGACGAAAACGACGACTCGAAGCTGATTACCGAATACTCGACCGATCCTGACGAGGTAGGCGGAAGCACGCGAAAACACGAAGCCCTCATCGAGTATATGGACGCGCAGGCGAAACCGATTCTGCTCGAGGAATTGCTTCACACCCGCCCGACCCAGGAACGCGTGACCATTGCAAACCACTTGGCCGAACTCGAAGCCTATTGCTGCCTGCCCCTAAAAACGAGGTCCAATCTCGTGGGCATCCTGACGCTCGGGCAGAAAAGCTCCAAAGACATGTACTCCGCCGCAGACCTCATGGTTTTCAGCGCCGTTGCGGGGCCCCTTGGAACAGCCATCGAGAACGCCCGCCTTTATCACGCGCTCGAACAAGTAAATATGCACATGGCCAGCATACTCAAAAACATGCGCGGCGGCGTCATCGCCGTCGATACCGAAGGCAAAGTGCGCACCGTCAATGAGGGAGCGGCCGCCTTGCTCGGACCTGTCCAGTTCGGCCAAGATCTCGGATCGCTCCCAAGACCGATTGCCGAAGCCTTGCGCCAGAGCCTCGACGAACAACCCGGCAGCACCGATTTCGAAACCCTCATCCCCGGCCCGGGAAACGTCAAGACACCCGTGTTGCTCTCGTCTTCCTGCCTTACCACCGCTGCCGGCGAACATACGGGCGCGATGGCAATGATCTACGACCTCACCCAGATCAAACGCCTCGAGCAAAACGTCCGGCGCGCCGCGCGCCTGTCCTCAATCGGGACCCTTGCCGCCGGCATGGCACACGAGATCAAAAACCCCCTCGTTTCCATTAAGACCTTTACCCAACTCTTGCCGAGCCGTTACAATGACGAAGAATTCAGAACGACCTTCTGCGACGTAGTGCCCCATGAAGTCGAGCGAATAAACGCTATCGTAACGCGTCTCTTGGACTTCGCCCGACCCAAACCAATGGAATTCACCAAACAGGACCTGCGCTCGACGGTCGGGCACGTTTTGGCCTTGGTCGAGAACCAAACCACCAAGGCGCACATCGTGGTCGAAGTGAATTTCCCGCCGGGACCCCTCGAGGTACACGGCAATGAACAACAGTTGCACCAGGTTTTCCTTAATCTTATATTAAACGCCATTGAAGCCATGGCGGACGCCGGAGAAGGCACGTTGCGTGTAACCGCAACCCGAACCCGAAGACACCTGAGGCGAGACGGCGTTTCGCCGTACTTCGAAACGGAATGTGCCCAGGTGGTCGTCGCCGATACCGGCGTCGGCATTCCCGCACCCGATCAGGAACAAATCTTCACCCCGTTCTTCACGACGAAGGGCCAGGGATGCGGGTTGGGGCTTGCCGTCGTTCACGGCATTGTCGTCGAGCATGGCGGCGAGATAGACCTGACCAGCTCGCCCGCCAATGGCGCGGCCTTTACGGTTACGCTGCCTCTGGCGGAGCGCACAGCGGCGCTCCAGAAGAACTGATGGAACGGCGAGCGATATTTTTCGCAGGTCGTCTGGGAATCGTGAGACATGGAGAAGTTTTTGCATAGCGAACAAAGTTGTCCGCGTGAGTGTGTCGCGGCAAGGTGGATCTGAGCCATGAACGTGCTTTTGGCCATTGCTGACGATAGGGCCATTCGCGAATCCCTCCGCGCGGCCCTGCCCGAAACCGATCTGCTCCTGTTCGAACGCACCGTTGAAGGGGCGCTGCGCCGTCTCATCTCGATCGAGGCCGACGCCATGATCCTGGACGACGCGCCCGCGCTCGGCGTCCGGGCCCTCGAACGACTGGCCGAGGCCGCGCCGAACACCCCCGTCGTGGCCCTCAGTAGTCACGGAGACAGCGAGTCGCAGGCGACCCTGAGGCTCGCCGGGGCTCGCGTGTGCGTCGCCAAACCCTTCTCCTGCCAGAAACTGGCTGCCGCCGTTGCAGATGTCATGCGGCCTGCGGCGCCAAGCCGTAAGGTCTCGGCTCAAACGGCGAACGGCGGGCCGCCGAGCGGCGGGCTTGCCTTGCCCCAGCACCAAACCGCCCTTCGCTGGCT
>DUZM01000144.1 GCA_013349485.1 Candidatus Hydrogenedentota bacterium
GACGCCCGATGCGAGTTTCCCCCGGCTCTTTCGCTTCGGCGATACGCCATCGAATGCTTCCCGCCCGCCAAGTCCCGACGCCCTGGCCCTATCTAAGAACCCAAGCAACAACCTAAATCGACAGGCCCCTGCGCGGGAATGACATAAGGGTCGTTATTCGCAGCGTTGAGCGTGTCATTCCCAACTTGATTGGGAATCTTAGCATGCACGCAATTGCGGTCTGTCGAGGACACTTCCCATCTATATTAAACGCCTAGTGAAAGCAGCGCGGCCCACGAACGTGACGCATTGGATTGACGGCACGGACCGGCTGCGCTATGCTTGTAACGGCAATCAGGACTGCGGCGAACGCGGTTACGGCACCCGCGGCTGCTTGGGAGAAATGGGGGAGGAGGCCGTCCATTGAGCATGGATGTCCCCACGTCTTATCGAAGGGGCGGCCCCAGCCGAGTGAGAACCCGGCACACAGCATGGAGTGTCGAGTGTCGTGCTCCGTCCCTGAAATCGCCAATGCCGCGCGCGACAAAAAGCTCGAGGCGGCGCGTGAACAACGCCGCCAGACCCGACAGTTGAACCAGCAACCCTCCGCCGCGTAGAGTGACGGCCGCCCGGTGAAGCGGAGGCCGGCTCTGCTGGAGAGCAACCGGTCAAGGGATACCCCGGCGGGGCTCATCAAGACGATGCGGCCTGTCCTATGGACAGGTTGGGGAGGGGGCGAGCAATTGACGTCCCATCCCTCTTCCAGGTTGCGTCGGATTGATAGACCCCTTCATGCCTTAGAAAACTCCCGCCCGAAGGGCGGAACGCAGTGGTAAGCGGGAAATCCCGACTGTCCAATTTTCGCTGAACCAAGACACAGGTCCAGATTGAAAAGGAAGGCTTTGTCCGTTTCTGTCAGCGGCATCACATAGTGAAGCTTGCTCTGTTTGGGTCGGTCTTGACGGAACATTTCACTGACGAAAGCGATGTGGCCTGGAAAACAGCGAACGAAGACGTACCGGCTTTGCTTCCGGAGGTGTTGGCCATTGAGCAAGACTTGGTGCACGGGAAGTAAAGCAGCGTAGCACTCCGGTTGGCTGGGGTCACAGAGTTCTTGCTCGTGAATAGCCGGCCTGCACGCGCAGTGCGAGGTCTGTCTTCACTACACTGGGTCGGCGCCTACATTTCCGCACCCCTGGCCTAAGCTGGTCCAGTCCGTGGCCGGGAGGAACGCCTCCTACCACATCGCTATACAGGCGGTACAGCCTTTCGGGAAGGACAATATGCCCTATGGGCAAAACAATGAAAGAATGCGTCACAATGATATTGCCCTGTAGTATTTCCGGCGCTCGCAAGGCGCGTTTGCTTTCTCTACCTCTGCTCGTAGCGGTGACATTCTTTTTGTCAGGATATGCGGCCGAGGGTCCCCACGGGACGAAACCGGCCATGGAAATGCTTTTCGAGGGTAACTTGGAGGTCGTGGCCATACCCGCACGAGTCGGCACCCCCAAAGGCACAATTACGTATGTTGACGGCATGCATGGCGCGTGTGCCTCCTTCGACGGCATGTGCTGGGTCGATACAGGGTTCTTTCAGGATACGCTAGGTGACCAATTCACGGTTGAGTGTTGGGTGAATCCCAGTCCACAGCAGACAGTGTATGCCGATATCTTCGGGAACCATGTCGACGGGGGCGCGGGATTCGTCTTGCAGCAGGATCGCGGCAAGACTAACTCATACATGGCGTGTTACGGAACCGGCGAAGGCAGATGGGTGCGGACTGATGCCATCACTCTCACGCCTGGACGCTGGCAGCACCTTGCCCTCGTCAAGGCGCCGAGACAGCTACAACTCTACCTAAATGGGGTTCTTGCCACATCAGTGCAGACCCCGGCGCCCGTACACCCTTCACCGCTGCCGGTGGCGGTGGGACTCGGTTATACCGATGAGAAACGATGCTTCCAAGGATGCATCGATGGTTTCCGCATCTGGGACAAAGCTCTGGACAACTTCGACCACGCGGGAATTCAGGCATCAGAGATGCAGGAAACCAGCACGCTTTTTATGACCGCGACGCCTCGTCCGGCGGCCGATAGACCAGACGAGTTCTGGGCGGTCGCGACGGAGGACACGCACCTGTCGATTGGTGTAACCGCGACGGGCCAGATGGTCGTTCGCGAGTTGCTCTGTCCAGCCGTAGAGTGGGACTGGATTGCGAGGCCCGTTGCGTTCCGCTTGCCGCCCCACGTTGAAGTGGGGGGTCAAATGAAGGCTCTTAAATGGCAGTTTGTCGAGGCGGTCGTGGACAAAAAGGATGGTCAAAAGGTAACGCTGCGGTTCGCATGCGATGATCCGGCTCTCGAGATGACTTCCCAGTGGCACGCCAAGCCCGGTCCGGGTCCAATCTACCACAGCCTATCTTTGACAAACTGTTCTCGGCACTTGGTAACGGTCGGGGAGCAACCCACTTTCGACCTGGATTTCTCGGGTGGGACTACTTTGTGGCGCTTCCACGGCGACGGCATGACGCCGGATCCGGTGGGCGTGTACGAGGATCGTCTGATGGCGGACGATGCAGGTTCCCACTACACCGCACGCACACAACCCACAGGTGGCTTCATCCCGTACGTTGTTCTTGACGCGGGCGGGCAACACGGCGTTTACATTGGGCTTGAGTGGAGTTTTTGCCGCATTGAGGCTGTCACGCTTGATATCAGCGGCGCGCCAGTGCTGCGAATGCGCGCAGGAAACGCAGGTGATCTGCATGCTGAACTCGCTCCTGGCGAAACGCTCCCGATGCGACCTGGCTTCCTTGGTACCTATCAGGGCGACTTGGACGACGCAGGCAACCGTTTGCGACGTTGGGTTTTTCAATACTGCGTGCCCGAGGTTCTCCGTCAGGACACGGGCTATCCGAAAGTCCAGTGGAATGCGTTCGCCGCCACAGGTAAGGAACCGGGCAGTTGGGACCCGACCGAAGAGGGCTATTATCCTTTGATTGATGACATTGCGCCACTCGGATTCGAAGAAGTAATGATCGACGTGGGCTGGTGGCAGGGCGGCGAGCCGGACTTCGACCAAGCTGACTGGCCTTCGGGGATGCGCAATGCGGCGGACTACGCGCACGAGCACAATATGCGATTCGGACTCTACTGGACAGACGACCTCGATATGGCCGAACCTGCGCAGCGTCGGCAGCGCGCCGACCGAATCCGTCGGCTTTTCACCCAGTACGGCGCCGATATTTGGCGCTCCGACTCCACACGGGGTGAGGTTATAGGCAATTCTTACGCTGCCACACGTGGTTTCTATGAGATGGTCGACACACTCGCCAGCGAGATTCCGGGATTCCAGTGGGAGAATTGTAGCTGCGGCGGACGCATCAAAGACTACGGAGCAATGCGGCGCGCCATCAAGGTCTTCAATTCAGACACGTATTCGGCGCTTCACGTCCGACAGTGCTTTCATGACAGCGCGTACGCCATGCATCCGATGCAGCTTGAGGGGCATCTTGGGAGTGTCAACGGTCTCGCACGTCCCCAGGGAGTCGCCGCAGTACGATACGCGTTCCGGAGCACGTCTATGGGGGCTCCATCATGGTTTCTCGACGCGCCTAACGGGAGCAATGGGACCGAGCCGTGGACTCAACAAGAAAAGGAGGCCCTTAAGGCGTGTGTCGCTACGTACAAGAGCCGGATTCGGCCGTTGGTACGCAAGGCCAATCTTTATCACATCTCAGCCCGTCCTGACGGACAGAGGCGCGACGGTATCGAGTACTACGACCCCGACATGGGCCAAGGCGTCGTGTATCTCTTTCAGCCCTCAGCCGATACGGAGGCAGCACCACTGCGCTTTGAGGGCCTGGACCCCATGCGGCAGTACTGGGTGAGCTTCGAAGACAACAGCAACCCCTCATGCCTACAGTCTGGAGCCGGACTAATGGACCCCGGGCTCACAGTGGCATTGGAAGGCGCGCGTATGTCGGAACTGATTTTCTTCGAGGCCACAGAGTGAGTGCAGTTCCGTTGCACAACGGGATTTCGGCCAAATGTACAACGGATTGCACTTGTAGTTTAAGAAGAGGTTGTGCAGTGGACTGTAGGAGGTAGAATCCAGTGGCTGCTTCGCTTGAGTTGCCGACTGATAACCGGTGGGAGAAGCTTGCGCCTAGGGGGGGCGGGATTCGAACCCGTGACCTTTAAGCTATCAGCGGCCTAGAGCTCAAATAGTAGCCTATCAATATACGTTATCGCCATTCGGTGTTGTTCGGGACGGTGTTGTTGGGGGCAGCGGGGCTGTTGAAAAAGTCGGGTTTTGGCTTCGGCATGTGCGCCCTCGGCCCGCCATCGATGGAGGCCGTATAGGTTTCGAAGACCCTCGTCTTTGCGTCGCCATCGACGTCGCGCACGCAGCAACGCCTCGTATCCGTCAACGATCACTATCGTTCGCGCGTTCGCGCGTTGGCCAAAACAGCGTGGGCGTAACGGGCAAGCGCGGCAATCGTAGGCACGGGCGCGGTAGTACCAACCGGTTGGGCTCTCACACGATCCTTTGCGCTCGAGGCGTTTCCCGCCAGGGCACCGTACCACGTGGTGCTTGGCGTCGTACTGGAATCGGCTGGCCGGGATCCGTTTAGGCTTGCGCGGTTCGCGTTGCGGCGGGATGACGGCGTCTGTGCCGCGGCCCTCGAGTTGCTGGTAATTGGCGCCGTGGGCGTATGCGGCATCGGCCGTAACCGTCTCGACCGCGACCTCCCTAAGTGCTTCGACACGCTCGATTTGCTCGACCAACTGCGCGCCCTCATTGACTTCCCCCGTCGTCACCGCGACGTCCACCACTACGCCGGCCTGGTCGTCCACTGCCGTATGCTGCTTATACGAAGGTTCAAGACGCTGCTTCTGGGACGACGTCGCCATGGTTGCGTCGGGGTCGGTCGTGCTGCGCTTCTTCTTTTTGGGCGGATTCGTGCGCGGACGGCCCCGACGACGAGGCGGCTCGGACGGCGCCGGCTCTGGTTCGAACTCGTCGGCCTTGTTCCATTCGATGGTCTTCTCGATATACTCCGTCGTCAGGCTTTCCCAACTCACGTCCGCACGGATCAACGACGCATCCAAGTGGACCATCTTCCCGTCCACCAAACCCGCATCCATACACGCCCGCACCGTCCGCTCGAAAAACTGCTTGAACCGTTCCGCACCCCAACGCTGCCGGATCACCGTCAGACTGCTGTGATCTGGAAGCTTCTGATCCAGGCGATACCCCGCAAACCACCGGATCGCAAGGTTTACCTGTGCCTGACGCATCAGTTCACGGTCGCGCACGATCCCCTCGAAGAACCCGGCCAACATCAACCGCAACGCCGATTCCGGGTCGATACTTCGCCGGCCATTATTCTGACAATAGCAGTCCCGCACTGCATCGTGAATCCACGACAAGTCCAAGACCGCGTCTACCCGTCTCAGAATGTGGTCTTCTGGGACCAACGCACGCAACGGACACGCGACAAACAAATCTTCCTGCCACCGTTCCTGTCTACCCTGCATATCGCTACCTCCCGTACCGACACATATAGTAGCAGATTTACATTTACCTCTCGAGGGCTTTTTCAACAGCCCCACGGCCCCTACTATCAGTGGACCTTCAAACGAAAAGGCAAAACCGTCACCGTGAACCTGACGGCCTCGCAAGCCAAGACCTACCAACGCGCCATCGACAACCACCGCACGATTTAAAAGATCCTCGAGCTAATGCGTACCCTTTCCTTGGAAATACTCGAAGCCAAAACGCGCGGCGTCAAGAAACGCAAACGCAACCCAAGAAAATAGAAGGACTTAAACGAAAAGTCAGCGCCATTCTAGTCCGTCCCTGAAATCGCCTGAAATCGCCAGGAGGAGTAAGCCCTTCCACATAGAAATCAGCTTAAAAGCATCTTTGATGGATTTCTGTCTCTGGATCGCTGAGGGATTCCGTGGATTCTATGAGCAGAGCAACTTACGGGCCTCGTTAAGTCGCCGGCGGCGGGTCTTCGCCGGCCCGTGGTCGATAGGCCGCACGGCGCTTTTCGAGCCCAAAGTTATCGAGGGCGTTATCGCGAAGAAGCATACGGCCCAGTTCAACGGCATACGCCTCGCTGAAGCGCCCCTCTTCGACCTTCTCACAGAGGACCCGTGCAATCTCGCGGCGTGCGATGACGGCGTGCCCGTACGTTCCCTCCACAAAAATATAGTCGCCCCCAAAACCATGGATCTTATTTGCGGGAACCGCGTCGAGCATATCGGATAGTGCGCGGCGCGCTGCCGATGGGTTGATGATCCACATCCAGCAGAAGTCTACGGTGACATTCGGAAAGTTCTTGGCGAGTACGGCCAGCTCCTCCTGGTACGGATAGGAGATGTGGAAGACGTCGAAGCCCGTCTTGGGATACTTCATGAAGAGGTTGGCCATGAGCGCAGCCCGGCTGTTGGTGATGATGTTGCCGTTGCCCCCGTGGATCCCGGTGTGGAACTTCATGCGGAGATCGTATTCACCGCATTTTCGGCACAAGTAATGAAGGATGAAGTCCTCGAGCGCCTGAATGTCTCGGCGGTCGGGGCGGTCATTAAAGGCGAGGAGGCGGTTAAACGTATTCTCGACGGCATTCTTGGGTACGTCTTCCCAGAAGAGCGTCCGGTCATAGGCGCGGGCTACTTTGAAGGCGCAGGCGCATCGGGCATCGCGCTCGAAGTAGAAATCGATCACCTTGAGGTAGTCGTCAAGGCAAAGGATATCCATGTCCGCCTGCTGAGCCAGTTCCGGGATGGGGAACCCCGTGAACGCGTCGCACATATCGCAGATGAAGCAGTCGAAGTTGTAGTCGGGATTGAATACCAATCCCGGCCCGAGAGGGCTCTGCATGGCAAAGTCGATGCCTGCTTTATCGAATACCTTGCGCGTGAATCCGGGACGGATCTCCCCGCGCATTGCCTCTGTAAGCTTGGTCATCGTGCTTTCCGAAAACTCGTCGATCCCATAAAGGTCTCGAATGGCGATGCGAAGCGCCTCGCAGTACCCCGTGTTCCACGCCTTCCGGTACCACGGTTCAAGGAGTCGCCAGCGTGCCTCGGGAGAAAGCGATGGATCGGCCTCCGGGTTCGGAAACAACAACAGATTGGGCCGTACCCTTGCCATCTCCTCCATCGGCATACCCGCGGCGATAAGGTCATCGGGAGCGTAATGAAGAAACAACAGGCCAACGTGCACATCGTCGCCTGTCGGAAACTCCCTTTCCCGCTGGAGGTGTTCGTGGCAATCGATCATGGCAACCGCATCCAGTTCCTGCCGGATGCGCGCATACAAGTCCGTCTCGTAACTGACTTTCATTTCTAGCCTCCTTTACGATCTGAGCAAAGACAGCACAGCGAAAGTACAGGGCAGGTTCACTGGTATCCCAAGCCTGTGCGCCAAGCATGCCAAAGCGACAACGAGAGTAACAGAAATCATCCTCCAAGAGAAACATCGGACAGGCGCAGCGACGGCAGATTTAGGGACATCCATTAGGCGGCCCTTTCTCGGACGGTGTTGTTGGTGTTGTTGGGGACCGGTGTTGTTGGGGACAGCCGCCGTTTATTCAGCTCATAGCACGGAAGGTCGAGTTTCGTGGTTTATCGCTGAAATTGGTGGAATTGCCCCGAAATTGCTCTGAAATCGCTCATTCTCATTCTTTCGTCCTCGCCATGATCTTCACGGCCTCTCTCAGGACATGCTACGATGAACGGCATAAAGCGGCTTTCTTCAGAACTTTCTTTGTGTCTCCGTGTCTTTGTGTGACTGCAACGCATCGCGCACACGGAGCCACAAAGGCACAAAGGATCTAGTGCGGCGAAGCCGCAATCAAGACAAGAACTCACCGCGGATGACGCGGATCACGCTGATGAGGACGGATCAAGGAAGAATTACGTGCGGCGATTCCATCCGCGGGGCCTGCGTCAGATTCTGGGGTTTTCATGCTGTGCGGCCGCTTGCAATTGCGGGGGATCAGGCGGATAATCGCCAAGAAAGTGCGGATACTCGTTCGATGACTATGACGAAGAAAGAGGTTGCTGGGGTGCTCGAGGAGATCGCCGTGCTGCTCGAGTTGGTCGGCGAGAACCCGTTCAAAGCCCGTTCGTACGCGAACGTTGCGCGGACAATTCAGCAGTCGGAAGAAGACATCGCGACCCTCGTAAACGAGAAGCGGCTGCGCGAACTCAAAGGCGTGGGGGAGACCCTCGAACAGAAGATCGCCGAATTCGTTACGACGGGGAATATGAAATATCACCAGGATTTGCGTGCGCGGTTTCCGGAGTCCTTGTTCGAGTTGTTTCGGATACCCGGCTTGGGCGCGAAGCGGATCAAGGCGCTGTACGAGGAACTCGGCGTATCTTCGCTGGGCGAACTCGAGTACGCCTGCTCGGAGAATCGTCTGGTTACGCTCAAAGGCTTCGGCCCCAAGATGCAGCAGAAGGCCCTCGACGGCATCGCCTTCGCCAAGAAGCACCGCGACCTGCATTTATTCAACGTCGCCTCGAAGGAAGCGCGCGCGCTGTACGACTTGCTGTCCCGCCATAAATCCGTAATTCGCGTTGAGATCGCCGGGAGCATCCGCAGGCGCAAGGAACTGGTCAAAGACATCGATATCCTGGCGTCCGGCGCCGATCCTAACGCCTTGATGGAGGCGTTTGTCGGCGCCGAGAACGTCGAATCGGTCACAGCGCGCGGCGAGACGAAGTCGAGTGTTGTGCTGGCCTCGGGCATTGCGGCCGACCTGCGGGTCGTGTCGGACGAACAGTTTCCTTACGCCCTCCATCACTTCACCGGCAGCAAGGAACACAATGTCGCGATGCGGCAGCGTGCGAAAGATCGCGGCCTCAAAATGAACGAATACGGCCTGTTTCGCGGCGATGCGAATATCCCCTGCAAGGACGAGGCGGCCATCTTCGCAGCGCTTGAGCTACCCTATATCCCGCCCGAACTGCGCGAAGACATGGGCGAACTCGAGGCCGCCGCGTTGCCGCAATTGGTCGAGCAAAACGACCTGCTCGGCGTATTCCATTGCCACTCGAACTGCAGCGACGGTGCCGCGACTATTGCCGAGATGGCCAAGGCGACGGCCGCTCGCGGCTACACCTATTTGGGCGTGGCCGATCACAGTCAGTCTGCCGCATATGCCGGCGGGCTGAAACCGGATGAGGTCGAGCGTCAGTTCGCGGAGATCCACGCGCTCAACGCCAAACTTGACGGATTCCGCATCCTGAAAGGCATCGAGTCCGACATTCGCTCGGACGGCTCGCTCGACTACGACGCAGATCTTCTCGAAAGATTCGACCTTGTCATTGCTTCGATACACAGCAAGCTAAACATGACGGAGCAAGAGGCCACCAAGCGCGTTGTGAAGGCCATCGAGAATCCGCACACGACCATTCTCGGCCATCCGACCGGCCGCCTCCTGCTCTCGCGGGAGGGGTATTCGCTCGATTTCGAGAAGGTGTTCGACGCGTGCGCGGCCAACGGCGTAGCCGTCGAGATCAATGCAAACTGTTACCGACTCGATCTCGATTGGCGGCACGTCAAGCGGGCGAAAGAGAAGGGACTGAAGCTCTGCATCGGTCCCGACGCGCATAGTCCCGACGCCATCGACGACATGGCGTACGGCCTGGGTATTGCACGGAAGGGATGGCTCGAAGCGGCGGACTTGTTGAACTGCATGACGGCCGCGGAGTTTCTTGCATGGCGAAATTCAAGTTGACCCAAGCGGCGAACCGCGAACGGGCCGCTGTCGTTTTCGATCGGTTGCGCAAAGCATATCCGGGAGCAGCGTGCACCCTTGACCACCAAAATCCGCTCGAACTCCTCGTAGCGACCATCCTGGCGGCGCAATGCACCGACGAGCGCGTCAACATTGTCACAAAAACCCTTTTCAAGAAGTATCGGAAACCCGAGGACTACGTTGGCGCGCCCATTCACGAACTCGAGGGAGACATCCGCCAGTGCGGATTCTTCAGGCAAAAGGCCAATAGCATCGCTAAAACGTGCCGCGCAATCCTCGAGGGTTTCGGCGGAAAAGTCCCCCGTACGATGGAGCAATTGGTCGAACTGAACGGCGTCGGCCGAAAGACGGCCAACGTACTGCTCGGCGAGTGTTTCGACGCGCCAGCCATCATTGTCGATACCCATTGCAGACGCTTGAGCAACCGGCTCGGGTTTACAAAGAACAGCGACCCGGGCAAGATCGAGCAGGATTTGATGAAGATATGGCCGCAGGAACGTTGGACGCTCTTCTCGCACTGCCTCGTATTCCATGGCCGCACCGTGTGTCTGTCGCGCGCCCCGAAATGCTCCGAGTGCGTCATAGGCGATCTGTGCCCGTTTCCCCAAACCAATGCAGGGAAGAAGATTGCCAAATAGGGCAAATGGGATAACAAACAACCTGCACTGGGGAAAACCTCTTTTAGGAA
>DUZM01000138.1 GCA_013349485.1 Candidatus Hydrogenedentota bacterium
ATTCTTGTGGGCAGCTTGTTCCTCCAGGGGCCGCTGGGCCGCGTCCCCGGGCAAGGGCCGTTTGCGTACTGTCACGCCGAAATCATGAGCGAGGCGGACGCTCGGGTACTTGATGCGCTTGGCAAAGGGGTGGTGTTAACGCCGGCGACGCCGGGGCCGTATTTCGGCGATGTCGTGGCGCTTCGGAAGGGCAACCGCGTCATTAACGGCCACGGGGCCATGAACCTCTCCGATTTGGACCTGCTGGAAACCGAGAAGGAGACTGCCCAATTCTTTTCTTCTAAGAGTTCCGAAGCATTCCGGAGAGAGTTGGTGGTCAAATACTGCATCGACTATGTGCTCTGCCCTGACACGCATCCTGTCGATGATGCGGTATTGTCAGCGTTATACGATATAGCGTGGTTGGCAGAGGTGGCGCAGGAAAACAAGGCTGTGCTCTTTAGAGTAGTCACCGATGAGCTTGAAGAACAACATTAATGTCAACGGCGTTTGCGATGTCACGGTCGCTGTGCTGACGCGCAACGGCGGGCAGGTGTTGCGACGGCTTGTAACGGCCGTCTGCAATCAACAGACTGATCGGCACTTCGAGTTGCTGGCCGTGGATTCGGGCTCCGCGGACGGCACACGCGCATTACTGGCGGAAAAAGGAGCGGCGGTTGTGACGATTCCGTCCGAGGACTTCAATTTCGGGGCGGCCCGGGATGTGGCGTTCGAGCATGCGCGCGGCGCGATCGTTGTCAGCCTGTCGCAGGACGCCGTGCCGGCGCACGACCGCTGGCTCGATAATCTCGTCGCGCCGCTCGAAGACGCGGCCGTGGCGGCGTCCTGCGGCCGCTCGATCCCGGATCCGGGACGGGAAACGCCCCAGTTTCCGTGGGAACGCAACGGTTATTTTTATTTCACTCGGGAGATGGGCAAATTTTCGGAGCGCTATGGAAAAGGGTTGTCCAACGCCAACTCGGCTATCCGGCGCGCTGTATGGGAGCGGCTGCGGTTCGGAAATCAGGCTATTGGGGAGGATTTCAGTTTTCAAACCAAGCTCGCGGCCGCCAATCTTCGGGTTGCCTTCCCCGACGACGCGCCGGTGTTGCACCACCATGATTACACGTTGCGGTCGCTTGTCAAGCGCTGCCGAAATGAAGGGCTTGGGCTGAGGGCGTTGGGATGCGCATATTCGGAACTTGATCTGCTCCTCGATTTGATGAGTCCTCGGAAATATCTCGTATGGCTGCGTGAACTGGCGGCGGGCCGTCTCGTCACGCCCGCCGCCGTGGCGTTCCCGGTTGTCCGGCCGGTGGCCGTGTATGCCGGCAGCCGGTTTGGCCGGAGGTTCGCGCCATGAAACGGAACGTGCGCGACTACTACCGCGACAACCCGCTAATGGTAAGTTCGCCGTTCGGCGGCGTGGACGGCATCGATCGCGACCTGTTGTTGCAGGTGTTCGCTGGGCTAGACCTCGATATATCGGGCCGTAACGTGCTCGATGTCGGTTGCGGCAGAGGGTATCTAGGCGACTTGGTGCGCGAACAGGGCAGCGACTACACCGGCGTTGATTTTGTGCAAAGCCGCGGGGGATTTCGCATGGCGTTGGGCGACGCGCCCTCATTGCCGTTTGCGGATGCGGTTTTCGACCTCGTTTGCTGCATCGATGCATTCGAACATTTTCCCGACGAAGCCGCGGCCGCGGGCGAATTCCGGCGGGTGTTGCGGCCGGCCGGCAGGGTTTTCCTATCCGTACCCAACTACGCAAACGTTGCCGGTGTTGTCAAGAAGGCCTGTGAAACGGTAGGGTGGTATCGCAGGGACACGTGGGCGCCGTTCCGAAATTGGCAGCCACAAGAATACGAACGGGCCTTGACGGGCCGCAGCGTGCGTCGCGCATTCCAAAACGCGGGCTTTTCCAGGTTCCGTCGGGTTGGCCATGGCCCGGAAGTCGGGCTCGGGCTGTTGCCGTGGATGGCGCATAAGAGAATGCCCGAGGCTATCCGACTACGCCTGGAGCGGTTCTTCGTCGCCGTAGGCCCGGCGATAGTGCGGCTATGGCCGGGCGCAAGCCTGCACGCGTTCTGGCGGATTGACTTGTAGCTAGGAACGCGTTTGGAAGGAAGGGGTCGCCATGGGTTGGAAAAGAATCAGCCAGCGATTGAGGCTGCGGTACGGTTCGCAGGACATCGTGATCGCTACACTGCGCGGGATGGGCGTCCGTATTGGCGAGCAGTGTCGCATTTACACCACGAATTTCGGCGGCGAACCCTGGCTCATTCGCATCGGGAACCACGTGTGTATTTCAAATGACGTCACGTTCGTGAACCACAATCTCACCTGGCCGCTCCAAGACAAACACGAATCGCTCACCGCCTTCGGCAAGATAGAAGTCCTCGACAATTGTCAGATCGGCGTGGGCGCCATCATACTTCCTAATGTGACCATCGGCCCGAACGCGATTGTCGGCGCCGGCAGCATCGTAACCAAAGACGTCCCGCCGGACACCGTCGTGGCCGGCAACCCCGCCCGGGTCATCTCGACCATGGACGAGTACGAGCGGAAATGCATCGAGCGGCACATCGATATTCCCGACGACCCTGAGCGCGCGCGGCAGGTCCTCGAACGGCATTTCTGGGGGGATAAGCAGTGAAGCTGGCCCTGCTCAAAGGCAACCGGTTCAATCCGTGGCACCTTCAGGTTTTTGGGCGCCTTCGTGGACGGCCTGAAATCACGGCATTCCGAGCCGAGTCGGAAATTCAACGTCATTTTCGCGGCCGGGACGACGGTTCCCTCGGTTTTGGATACGAGTCGATCTATTTCGATACGCAGCGAGGCAACCCGTTTACGCGCCTGAAAAATGAGCTTCTTTACCGGTACGGCGGCCGGGAACCCCGGATTCTGCCGTTTCACGAGCGGCTGCAGAAGTTCGATCTGATCCAGTCTTGGGAGCTTCACACGGACTGGTCCGGTGAAGGGGCCCTTGCGCGCGAGAGGTACGGCACGCCGCTTCTCGTAATGGTCTGGGACAATATCCCGTTCAACATGGAGCATAACAAAGAACGGCGCGAACGGAAGAAGCGTGTTGCGGCCGCAGCAGACTGCTTCTTGGTGCACACGGAGCGGTCGCGCCGGATGCTCGATATCGAGGGGGTTTCAGGGGATCGGATTGTGCAGATCGACCCCGGCGTGGACCTGGACGTATTCTGCCCGGGCACGCGGAACCGCGGCGCGCTTGGCCTTTCCGACGACGAATTCGTGATCCTTTTTGTCGGCTGGCTGCTTCCGCGAAAGGGAATTGATTTCTTAGTTCTGGCTGTGCGGGAGCTTCTCAATGATCCAACGTTGAGCAGGCGGAAGATTCGGTTACTCGTGGTTGGCTCTGGGCCGGGCAGGCCTCGCGTCGAGCGACTGATTGAGCGGGTGGGCATAAGCGATGCCTGCACGTTCGCGGGCAGCCTGCCCTACGACCGCATGCCCGAAGTCTACCGCGCCGCCGACGTGTTTGTCTTGCCCAGCATCGCCACCCGCGAATGGCAGGAGCAGTTCGGCATGGCCCTCATCGAGGCCATGGCCTGCGGGTTGCCCGTCGTGGCCACGCTGTCCGGCGCAATTCCCGAGATTGCCGGCGAGGCGGCCCTGCTCTGCCAACCCAACGACTTCTTGTCGCTCCAAGGGGCCATCAGCAAACTCGCGACAGACGCCGCAAGACGCAAAGAGCTAGGCGAAGCTGCCCGACAAAGGGCCCAGGCAAGATTCGATATCAATGTTTACGCCAAGCAGCTTTCGGACATCTATGAGCGCGTGCCGCGTGGCTCTTGATCACGTTGACTTTATGTTTTGTGTTCCGGTGTGGTTTAATCTGGCCTTGATGGGCTATCGAGGTTATACAGACGGGTTTGGGCGGCTGCGGGGAACCTTGCGCTGGTTGACTTACGGGGTCCGGTGGCAGGTCAAGGGCGTGCTGGGCGCGCGGCGACGCATCCTTGTCGACATGCGCTGGCGGCTGGGCGACGAGATCATGGCGTTGCCTGTTTACGAGGCCCTCCGCAAGAGATACCCGTCGTGTCACATTTCCGCATTGTGTAACTATCCGGATCTGCTCGAGGACAATCCGTTTGCGGACGCCGTGAACGAGGATCGTCCGAGGCCGGATCGATACGTGCTTTTGCACGGCGCACCTCGAGACGTGTATCGCATCGAGCACTACGCACGACGTGCCGGTGTGCCCGCGCCCTCGACGCGGCCCTGCTTGTACTGCCAGGATTGGTCGTCCGCGCTGCTCGATGAACTGCCGCGCGGCGACGGTTGCCGGATTGCGGTGGCAGCGGGTGCTGGCTGGCCCACCAAACGATGGCCTGTCGAGAATTGGCGGGACCTGTGCCGCAAACTCGAGGCGCGGGGATACGTTCTGGTCGAGCTGGGCCTCCCGGACGATGAACCGATCGGGGTGGGCGTTTGTCTCGTCGGGAAGACGCGTGTGCGCGACGCGGCAGTCGTCTTGCGTCATGTGTCTCTTCTCGTGTGCAGCGATTCGGGCCTGATGCATCTCGCGCTCGCGGTAGGTACCCCGGTGCTTGCTTTGTTCGGGCCTATCGAGCCGTCCACGCTGATTCGCGACGAGCCGCTGCTGCACGTTATCCGGAACGGAAGGGACTGCCAGGGCTGCTGCAACATCCCGGGCAAAGTCAAAGAACTTGGCACGTGTCCCCTGGGCGTCGCTTCTTGTCTAGGGCCTATCACGCCAGACGCCGTCCTCGAATGCGTCGAGGATCTGATCGGGCGTAAACGGTAGAGCCATGCAAGTCCTATTCCTCACTCTATATCCGGACATTGTAGCGAGCCCGCGCTACCGGGTAGCGCAATTCCTCCCCTATTTGCGTGAACGCGGCGTGGAATGCACCGTCGCATCGGCGCTCACAGAACGACAATACGCGCAACTCACCGGGCCGGATCGTCAAGGGCGGCCGTTGTGGTATCATCTGGCGGAAACCTCTCGGCGGCTGGCGCAGATCGCGGGCGCAGCGGCCTACGATATCGTGTTTGTGCAGAAGGCCTTGATGACGGCATCCGTGCGGGGCGCGTTTGGCCTGTTGCGGCGGCGGGCCCGGCGGATTGTCTACGATTTGGACGATGCCGTGCACCTATCGCCGCCGCACCCATTGCGCCGGCTCGGACGCCTCATCGAGGCCCGGCGGCAGATCCCGAAGGCCATGCGGGCCGCAGACATGGTCCTAGCCGGCAACGCCTGGCTCGCGGCCCAGGCCGAAGCGTTGGGCGCGCGCGCCGCGTACTTTCCGACGGTCGTCGACATGCGCCGTTTCGCGCCGCGTCCGCAGGTTGCCGAGAAGTATCGGATCGGGTGGATCGGCACGCCGGCCGCGACCGAATGCATCGAGCCTGCGGCAGAAGCGTTGGCGGGGCTTGCGAACGCCGAGATTCACCTTGTCGGCGCGGACGCGAAAGCGGTATGCTGGTTCGGCGCCGTCGTCGAGCCGTGGTCCCTGGATGGGGAGGTAGAAGCGATTCAGCAGTTCTCGGCCGGCATCATGCCCATGCCAAAACAGGAATGGATGAAGGGGAAATGCGGCTTGAAGGGGCTGTTGTACATGGCCTGTGGAATCCCCTGCATCGCTACCCCTTTTGGCGCAGCGCTCGAGTTTATCCGGCATGGGGAGAACGGCATGTTCGCAGACACAACCGCCGAGTGGCGCGACGCGTTCGAGCGATTGCGTGATCCGACGGAGCGGCGCCGACTCGGCGCCGCTGCACGCACCACGGTGGAGGAGAACTACGCCCTCGACAAGGCCGCCCCGCGGCTGCTCGAGTTGATGGAGTCCGTCTTGTGATTCGAGTGTGTTACGTCATACCGTCGTTAAGCGTCGGGGGCACCGAACGTCAACTCATTTATCTCATGCGGGGACTGGCCCGAGACCATGAGCTGACGGTGTTGTGCACGCACCGTGCGGGCACGTTGGCGGGCGACGCCCGGCGGCTGGGCGCATTCGTTCACGTGATTCGGGCATGGGGGTCGTGGGACATCACGCTGAGACACAAGATCGCTCGGTATTTCCGCGCTCATCGGCCGGACTTTCTCCATACCTTCCTGTTCGGTTTTGATCTTGCGGCCAATCGCGCGGCACAGGACACGGGGGTGCCCGTAATCATCTCGAGCCGCCGCCAGCTTGCCACTTGGAAGAAGCCCCGGCATATTCGCATTCAAAAGAGGGCAAACAGGCTTGTGGACTGTATCGTCGCGAACAGCCAGGCGGTAGCCGACTTCGCCATTGAGCAAGAGAGCGCCGCCCGCGACCTGTTCCGTGTCATCCCCAACGGAATCGAGGCGGACGCGTTTCTCAGCGACACAGAACCGCAGCAGACGCGGCTGCGGTTTAGTATCCCTCACCACACCCACGTTATCGGCATCGTAGCCAATTTCAGCCCCGTCAAAGACCACGTCCTATTCGTCGAGACGGCCAAGGAACTCGCAGGGAGGCGGCCGGACGTCCATTTCCTCATGGTGGGCGCCGGCCCGCTGCGCAAACCCGTAGAAAGGATGATCGAGGACGAGGGGTTGACGGCTCGGTTTACGCGGGTCACCACGCTGGGAGAACTCCGCGACTTGTATGCGGCCATGAGCGTGTCGGTGCTCTGCTCGAAGAGCGAAGGGTTTCCCAATGTCGTAATGGAATCCATGGCCGCGGGCACGCCCGTCGTGGCCGCCTCCGTTGGCGGCGTCGCCGAACTGATCGAGGATGGCGTTACGGGGCGTCTTGTGACCTCGCGCGACCCGCGCGATTTTGCCGACGCCATCGAGCGCGTACTCAATCACCCCGAGGAGGGCCGCGCTATGGCCGAGCGGGGAGCCCGATTTGTGCGCGACCACTTCTCCGTTGAGCGCATGGTGTCTTCCTATCGCAGCCTGTACGCGGAGCTTCTTGCCGAATCCGTCCGAAAAGGCGCCTGACCCGTGTGCGGCATCTGCGGGCTCGCATGCATCGACACCGGGAAACGGGCGGACGCCAGCGTCATCGGGCGGATGAACGACGCTATGGTCCACCGAGGGCCCGACGACGCAGGCGTCTGGCTCGGCGGCCACGTGGCGCTCGGGATGCGCCGGCTCAGCGTCCTGGACATCCTCGGCGGCCGTCAGCCCATGCAGAACGAGGACGGGTCGATTGTCCTCGTGTTCAACGGCGAGATCTACAACTTCCGCGAACTCCGCACTGAATTGGAATCGCACGGCCACGTTTTCCGCACCCAGAGCGATACGGAAGTCATCGTGCACGCATACGAACAATATGGCGACGCGGCGCTGCTCCGCCTTAACGGCATGTTCGCATTTGCCCTCTATGACCACGGGCGGAACAGACTTCTCCTGGCCCGGGATCGCCTCGGGATCAAGCCGCTGTTCTTCGCGTTTAAGAACGGCGCGCTTGCATTCGCTTCGGAACTTGACGCGCTGCTGCGCTCGGGACTGATTGACGGCGTCCTCAGTCCCCAAGCGCTCGACGCCTATTTCACTTTTCTCTACATACCGGCGCCTGACACGATTTTCCGGGACAGCCAAAAACTGCGTCCCGGCGAGAAACTTGTGTTAGAGAAGGGGAGACTCACGCGAGAACGGTACTGGCGGGTCGCTTTCGAGCCGGACAGGGCGTGGACCTTGGACTCGGCCGCCGCGGCCTATCGCGAGCTGCTGACGGACGCCGTGCGACTCCGGCGCGTCAGCGACGTGCCGCTCGGCGCGTTTCTCAGCGGCGGCGTGGACTCGAGTTCGGTTGTCGGGGTCCTGAGTCAACTGAGCGCGGGACCTGTGAAGACGTTCACTATCGGTTTTGACGACGCCCACGCCGATGAACTGCGTTTCGCACGCATCGCCGCCAAGGCGTTCGGAACCGATCACACGGAAACACTGCTCGAACCCGACATGACCGAGCTCGCGCCGACCCTTGTCCGCCATTTCGGCGAGCCGTTCGCCGACTCGTCCGCCCTCCCAATGTGGCTCGTCTCGAAAGTTGCTCGAAAATCCGTAACCGTCGCGTTGTCCGGCGACGGGGGCGACGAGTTGCTCGCCGGCTACACGTGGGCGCATATGAGCCACAGGGTGCGGCGTTATCAACGCGCGTGGCCGGGGAGCGTCCGTCGCGCGATCAATGCCGCGGTACGCGCAACGCCGAGGTCGCCGTGGACGGCCAAGATCCGCCGTTTCAGCGCCGACTCGTTTCTGGCGCCACATGACGTGTTCCGACGCCGCCAGACGTGTTTTAATGCGGAACTCCGCGCACAACTGATGCGTCCGGATATCGCCAAAGCCGTCGCCGCTGAGAGCATCGGTCGTTTCGAAGAACACGCCAGGGCTGCGGGGAACGTCTCGGACGATGACAAAATGCTGTACCAAGACTTGGTCATGTACCTGCCCGACGACATCCTCACAAAGGTCGATCGCATGAGTATGGCCAACTCGCTCGAAGCGCGCGTCCCGCTTTTAGATCACCGCATCGTCGAGTTTGCCGCCACCGTGCCGTTTCCGCTGAAGTTCGCGGGAAGGACCTCGAAACGCCTTGCAAAACGGGCCGTCAAAGATCTTGTCCCTGCCGCGTTGCTCGCGCAGCGCAAGCGAGGATTCGCCATTCCGATCCAGCGCTGGTTCCGAAAGGAACTCCGGGGCCATTTCAAGGACGTCGCGCTGGCTGAAGACGCGTACTCCGGGAAGTTTCTCGAGCGCGACGCCATTCGTTCCCTGTTCGATATACACTTGGCCCGAAAAGAGGACTATGGCCACCACTTGTGGGCCTTGCTCATGTTCGAGCACTGGCTGCGCTACGCGGAGGCCGCCGGGTTATCGGTAAGCCTTTGAGACGGTGCCGACGTCAGCCCATATAATGGAATTGGCGGTGGCGAACAGCGCCAATCTATTGAGCCACAGAGATTTGCGGCATCCCTCCCCGTATCTTTGGGTATGCCTGCGAGTTAGCTCGACGACCTGGTAGGCGGGAAGGCGCGGGAGTGCAGCAGTAAGGTGTTGGGGCTCTCAAAGCGCCGGACGATGTTCCGGACGATCAGGTTCATGTAGATAGGAACGCGATCAGTTTCGTTGCCAGTACGTTCCAGACGCGCGTAATCCGACAGCTGGTACGAACGGTACGCGCACCTATCCATCGATTTTGCGCCAGAATCCTGCTGCGTCCGACAACCTGCTGGCCCTATCCGTAGGATCTGATGTGTACGGAGCGTGAAAGCGAATCGTACGTGGCCTCGAGCAGTGTTTCGTCTCCTCGGATGACAAGTACGGTGCACACGGCCGCGCCAAACTGCCGATGCAGTGCCCGCACGGTGTTGGAGACAAGCATGTCAAGTTCATTGTCCGGGATTTTACGCACACGTTTCGTAACGTAGATGGTCAGCATGAGCTTCCGGACTTCGACCCCTGTTACCACGCCGGGATAGAAGCTCTCCCAGATCTGCACCATCTTGACGCCGAATTCCCGTTCCTCCTTCCTTTCTGTGTAAATCATGCCCGAGTACCCCTCGAGGATACCCGCCTTCCGATACTGTGCGACGTTGGGTGCGCGTTCTCTGCCCGCGTATCGAACCAGAAGACTGCTGAAGATAAGGCTTGCCCCAATGGCCGCGATGCCTAGCCCAAGGATTAGCTGCTTACGTTTAACCTTTCGGCGCAAGAGGGCCTTCTTGACTTTGCGGCGGTCAAGCACGAAGTAAGGTCGAAGTCCCTGTTGGCGGAGGGCCGCATCTGCAGCGCGTGGGTCAGGGGCCTCGATAGAGCCGGTTCGCTTGTTGCCGGCCCGGTCATAGGCCTTGAAGTAATAGGCTTTACCGGCAGGCATACTATCCCGCCTCGCGCAGCGCCGAAACGAACCGCGTCGTCCGCGGAATCACGGACAACGATTCTCATCGATATCCGGTCGCCTGCGATCTACCTTGTCCGTTAAGGAGCCGATATCCTATGGTGTAGGCTAGCACTGCGGCGCATCGGCGTCAAGCCCCCGCACAACGGCGGGCCTTCGTCACCAAATAGGGTTTTCCGGTTTCCCGTGTGTCTTACGCCATTTTTTGTATTTGTGCCGCGACAATGGCCGTTTCGCTGCAGAGGCGGTTAGGCCAACTTTGCAGGCCCGAACTGCGAAAGACGGGCTAACGGCCCAAAGCGATCGCGGCTTCGATGAGCCTCTCGGATTCGCCGGGACGGTAGGGGAACCGGGCCTGAAGCATTTGCGCCTGCTCGGCCGGGTAGATGTAGCGCGGATCGCCGTAGGCGTCTCGCGTTGGGAAGTAGCCCATCCAATCGTTGGCGTAGCCCGCGACCATGGTGAGCCCGTTCTGGCGCGCGTCCAAGATTCGCTGTCCAAGGGACATGAAAAGTTCGCCGGGGATCCCGACGATGCGCAATGGGCCGATGCGCAACGCTTGCACCTCGGCAGGATAGGCGTCAGGCGGGCCGGTTAC
>DUZM01000183.1 GCA_013349485.1 Candidatus Hydrogenedentota bacterium
CGCCTTTCGCCTCTTCAAGACCCAGTTGGGAAGCGATGGCGGCGTCGACGTCCTCGGCATCGATGCCGATCCAGGCCATGGAAACCGGTTTGCCGGCGACAGACTGCCCCAACGCGTTGACCGAGCCGAGGGCATCGCCGGCTCGAACCTGGTTCGAGAACCGATCGAAAAAACCCACCGCGACGACCATGCAAACCAGGCCGAATATGAAAGCAATCCAGACCTGGAAGTTCTTCGGGCACTTCTGCTCCGCAGCGTAGTCTGCCCCGATATGCTTATCCCCGCTGTCGTTCATACCGCCCTCGTTGTGTCAACTAAGAAAACGGCCTTACACTCGACGCCTCGTGGCCGATGATGCTGAGGGTGCGCTCCTGGCTGTCCCGAAGTGTCGGAGTTAGCCCCAAAGTCAAGAATCCGCAGCCCTTTTGACCGCCTACAGAAGTTCCCAGCGCCCTATGTGCTTATACAGCCTCCCGCTTAGCGCCTGATGCCCCAACGCACACGGGAATCCTTCTCGAAGAACCGAAAAACTAGCCATCTCTAGTAATTAATTAAAGCACCTAATCTCGATGTCTGATCGTCCTACTTTTTCCGTAAACTCTGCCCCAAAAACCCAAAAACCTTGCCTGGGCCAGCCCGTAAGCCCTACGTTTTCCTTTTTCTGGAGTATGGATAAGGATGATAACTCAGGCCGCCGCCAAACAGAACGAACGGTGGTTCGTATCCAGGCGGCCGTCTACGGGTCGCTCCGGCGCCGTAGGCCAGGACGATATTGGCACGTTCTGGAAAATCCTAGCACATAATTGCCCGGGCAGAACGAGGCCGCGTGGTGCCGCAACGTGTAGGAATCCGTGCAAATGCGAGCCCATAACCACGCACAGTCTCCCAATTTTGCAACTCTAAGCAACGAGACAGCATTGCAGATTGGGACCATGCAGGGATAAGTGCTTCACGCTACGATGGTCTCAACGCTTTGTTGGTCGGCGAGTTAGATTCTTCATATCGGATTCGCGTATACCTTTGGCATCCGTCTTGCTGGCATGAAATGAAGACAAGGGTAGTGTGTGCTGCGGGCCGTTGACACGGCGCGTTCAGCCGCCGCATTCAGGTTCTGGTTGCGTTGCTCAGGTGGAGTACATGGGAGTTGTGCCTTGACTTCCTCGAACGTTCCAGGCGAAGAAGCGTCCGTTCGCGCGCTCGATGCCGATGACGAAATCCGCAATCGGGACGGGTACGAAGCCGAGACACGGGAAGTGTTTCTCAAGAGACTCGGGCAACGGCTCCGCGAATTGCGCAAACGCAAGGGACTTCGTCAAGAAGATTTCGATGACGATACCGCGCTGAGCATTACGGTTCGCGGGCTTCAGGGAATCGAGTACGGCGAGAAAAACCCCAAGATATACACTCTCTATAAAATGTCTCAGAAGCTCGGCCTTAACCTAAGCGAGGTCCTGGATCTGGACGGATGACGTGTTGGCCGCGCGTGCGGGATTTATTTTTGCGCGGTCTGAACCGCCCGAATATTTCTCTCAGGCGGAGGTCTCTATTTCCCCAATTATTCCTATTGCCCCGCGTTCCCGGATGGCAGACAATGTACTCCATTATGCGTGGGATGCCTTTTTGGGCACACCGGTCGCCATGGCGGCCAGACACATTGGCGGCTCATTGACGGCGGGATGGCGCAGTCTTGGGATCGGGCGACCATGGGCGACTTCTCCGAAAAGGACTTGGGCGACGTTCTTCTTGACTCGATAGCGGACGGTGTGTTCGCCGTTGATAAGGACTGGCGCATCACGACCTTCAATCCTGCGGCCGAGAAGATCACCGGGGTGGCAAGCAAGAAAGCGGTCGGCCGACGCTGCTGCGAGGTGTTTCGCGCCAGCATGTGCGAGAGCGAATGCGCCTTGAAGGAGACGATCCGATCCGGCCGCCCAATCGTCAACAAGACCGTCTATATCACCGACGCCAAAGGCCGCCGCGTTCCCATCAGCGTATCGACGGGCATTTTGAAAGACCGCGCTGGAAACGTCATCGGCGGGGTCGAGACGTTCCGCGACCTCAGCATGGTCGAGGAACTCCGCAAAGAACTCGAGAAGAACTATACGTTCGAGGACATCATTGGCCGCAGCCACGCAATGCGGCAGTTGTTCGACATCGTGCCGCAGGTGGCCGAGACTGCGAGCACCGCCTTGATCGAGGGCGCCAGCGGTACGGGCAAAGAATTGTTTGCGCGGGCAATCCATAACCGTTCGCCCCGCAGGGCCAAGCGGTTCGTGGCCATCAACTGCGGCTCCCTGCCGGACACGTTGCTCGAGTCGGAGCTGTTCGGATACGAACCGGGGGCGTTCACGGACGCGCGAAACCGAAAGCCGGGGCGCTTCGTGCTGGCGAATGGCGGCACGATTTTCCTGGATGAGATCGGCGACGTGTCGCCGGCCATGCAAGCCCGGTTGCTCCGCGTGCTGCAAGAAAGGGTGGTCGAGCCGCTGGGCGCGGTCGAGCCGGTTCCCGTGGATGTGCGGGTGCTCGCCGCTACGAACAAGGACTTGGCGCGACTGGTGCGCAAAGGCACATTCCGTCAAGATCTGTTCTATCGGATCAACGTGATCCGTTTGCGGCTGCCGGCGTTGCGGGACCGGCGCGAGGATGTTCCGCTGCTTGTGGACCATTTTATAACGAAGTTCTGCCGGCGCCAGAGCAAGAATATTTCGGGTGTATCTGAAGAGGTGCTGGCCGTGCTCATGGATTATGATTTCCCCGGGAACGTCCGGGAACTCGAGAATGTCGTCGAGCATGCCTTTGTCCTTTGTCGGGGAGGCCTGGTTGAGATGCGGCACCTCCCGCCGGACCTTCGCAGAAAGACCCACGCGGAGACGATTGGGCCTCGGAACGGTGGAACACTAAAGCATTTCGAGGCACGGCATATAGCTGCAACCATCCGTCGGCACGACGGCAACCGCTCGAGCGCAGCCAAAGAACTCGGCATCAGCTCGAGCACGCTGTTTCGCAAGATCAAGGCTTTCAGCATTCAATTGCCGGAGCGGGACGGTCGGAGCCAAACACGCTGTCGATGACACATGAAAGGCTACACGTTGACCCCTAACGCGGTTTCTTGCACGACCCGCAGCTTCAGGACAGGATTCGCTTCATGACCTCATAACAAGCGTTCGTCTCAAGTCGCGCAGCAGTTCGTCTGGCCGGCCCCAGCGTGAGGCCCCCGGGGACAAGCAGAAGTGGTGCGCAGGGAGACCGGAGCCGTAACCCTCCTTCGCACAAGGTGTTGCGCGGCGGCCCGGCACCCAGCACGGAATCAGACTCGGTGGGCGCGTCTCAAGGGATCTGCCTACGCCTCATTGGCCCTTACTAACGGGGTGCTCTTGCCCCCCGGGTCGCGGCAGCGACATTACCTCTCTGGTAACATTTGACGGCCACGCCCATGCCCGCCTGCCCATTGGGGCGGCAACTTGGCTCTTCATATCCGAGCACGGAATGTGCTAGAGTATGTGTGGAGCCCAAGAGGTTGTAGACGATGGATATTCTGAGGAGATTCACAGACCTGATAACTCCTCCGCCCTTTCGGCGAACGCCCAAGCCAGACTATCTCCCTGTTCTCGAAGGCCCCACGCTCGCGTCCACGCTGAAACCGCTCTTGAAGGAACTTCTCACGGCGCCGTCCATGCATGACCCTTCGGGACAAGATTGCGTGTCGGCGATCAAGGAGCTTGCGCAGAAGAAGGGCTTCTACCTCACGGCGTTCGAAATACGGAACCGGCTGGACGCCACGCCAAAAATGGACGACGAGGGCACGCCGCTTCACAGAGATCGGGGCTACGTACTGGCCGCGGACCTTTTTCTTCAGCATATGCACCGGGAAATCGACGCAATAACGACCGATCCGCATCCCGTAGGCCCGAAGGTCTTCAGGGGCTACTGCAACGAGATGATCGTTTGTCTCCTCAACGGAAGCAACATGCAGCGGGTTGTCGAAATCCCGGTTCTCATCGTTGACAAGCTGCTTGCGAGTGCTGTGGAACACTTCGATAAGGCCGGGCGGTGCGTTCAGTTGGCTGAGCAGGTGGTCGAGAGCGCCCTCGAACTGGTGCGCTATGAATTCCAACTTGAACGCATTGAAGGAAAGCGGAGTTCCCAGATCAAAGCGAAGGATGAGACCTCGGGCACGGAACTCGAGCACCCGTCTTCAGCTAATGACGAGGGCGCGGTAAGGTACCTCGAAGACTTGCAGAGTCAGGTGAAACGCCTGATCAATGGGGTGCAGCAGTACGAAACCGAACGCACGCCGTCCCAGAAAGGTCAACCGATCGTACCTGCGGACCTGCCCGATCAAGCGCAGCACCTCCACGCCCTGCTGCGAATCGCCAATTCGGCGCAGTACTTGGCATTCTGCGCGTTCGTAAAGGAACGCATCGGGATTCTTCTTGGAAGCGTCCAACAGAAGAAGGCAATCGAGTTTTTGCGGAGCGCCGCCCAAGACTATGAGGCACAGGGCGACATCGAAAGGCGCCTGCTCCTTGCGAAGCTGTGGCGCGCGAGGTACGCAAGAGCCCACCAGCACTTCTTGCGGGCCGAGGACGAAACGGGCGCGACCCGCGTTCAGGAAAAGGCCGGCGAGTGCGCCGCCCCGTGAGGCGTCTTCAGTCGAGTCGAATATCTTGTCTCTCGAACCATTCTTTGAGTTCGGCCATGTGGACGTTTCGAACTTCTTCGTCGTAGTCCTTTTCCATCTTTCGAATTAGTTCGGCCAGTTCGGGGCGCTTTTGAACAACATCGTCCAAGCGTTTCTCGAATTGCACGCTCAGCAGTCTCAAATCGTCGAAATCGGCCGAAAGCCCCAAAATGGCGCCCAGTTTTTCGACGAGGGCCTCGATGCATTTCAGGTTTCTGCCCTGCACGTAGGCGGGAATCTCAGAGACCAAACTGGCCATGCGCAGCCCCCTCTGACGAGACCGCGTCATGAGATAGGTGATGATGCTTGCCGGCCCTTCATAGTCGGACGGCTCGACGTCGTGTTGCTGGAAAATGGGCCTTAGACTCTCGTCCGAAATCGAGGCATACAAACGCGGCGCCCTCGTATGTGGCACGACGCCTGCCACACTCCCGATAAAGCAGATCATGCCGACGCCGAATTCAGAAGCCACCGACAAAATGCAGTCGGCGTATTCCCGCCATCGCAGATTCGGTTCCTTGCCCTGGAAAAAAATCAGGCCGCGCTCCTCGGCGCAGAAAAACGTGTTCGACGGTTCCTCATACGAGGTCACCACCCCGTTTTCGATCATAGTATGCGGTCGAAAGAGCGCGGAGGTCTCCATCGATCCAGGGAAACTGTAGATATAGAACCCTTCGGAGTCGATTTCAGCAAACTTCTCGGCGTCAAACCGACGGATAAGGTACTCGATGGTTCCCGTGGACGCATCGCCGCCGTCCATCCACCCCGAGAATCCCAATACCATGCGCGCGTCTTTCAGTTTCGGCCGCTGATCAATTCTTGCCGGACTGCCCTGCATCGTCCCGCCCCATATTGCCGCACCGGCGCGAACCGGTTCGCACCGTGCCTTTCTTAGTATTTATACCATACAATGTAGCCCGCTGTGCACGGTTTTGCAAGACTCCGGCCGGGCGACGTGCGCATTTGCCCGCCTATGACCAGGCTCCTGTGCGCAAGTTGTGGATAGCATAGACGAATCGTTACAATATTGCGTCGGGGCAAAGACTGCGGGGCTGCTTGGCGGCAATAATAAGGGAGAAACGACCATGGCTGCGAAGAAGACGTGTTTTGGATTGATCGTCGGGAATCGGGGATTTTTCCCGGACGAACTTGCTCGGGACGGCCGCACGGCCATGCTCGGACTGCTCAAGAAGCTCGGGTATGCCACCGTGGCGCTGACAACGCGCGACACGAAGTTCGGGTCGGTGGAAACGTGGGAGGACGCCAAGAAATGCGCGGCGTTGTTTAAGGCGAAACGGGAACAGATCGACGGGGTCATTGTCACGTTGCCGAATTTCGGCGATGAACGCGGCGTGGCCGACACGCTCAAGATGGCCGGACTCGATGTTCCGGTGCTTGTCCACGCATGGGGCGACGATCCGAAGAAAATGAGCATCAAACACCGCAGGGACTCGTTCTGCGGGAAAATCAGTGTGTGCAGTAATCTCCTCCAATATGACATTCCGTTCAGTCTTACGTCGGCCCACACGATGGACCCATCGACAAAGGCTTTCGAGAAGGAAGTTGATTGGTTCGCGGCGGTGTGCCGGGTCGTGAACGGATTGCGTCGCTGCCGCGTGGGTGCGTTGGGTGCGCGGCCCGGCGCGTTCAACACGGTGCGGTTCAGCGAGAAACTGCTCGAGGAATCCGGGATCACCGTGGACACCTTGGACCTTTCCGAGGCCTTGGGCCGCGCGGAACGCCTCGGGGACACCGATGGCAAAGTCAAGCGGCGCGTCACGGCGATTCAGGATTACGTGCCGACGGGGAAGGTCCCCGAGCGGTCGCTGCTGAACATGGCCAAACTCGCCACGGTGGTGGATCAGTGGATGGCCGAGGCGGAACTGGATATCACCGCCGTGCAGTGCTGGACGGCCATCGAGGAATACTTCGGCGTTGTGCCGTGCACGGTCATGAGTATGATGAGCGACAAATTGCGTTCTTCGGCGTGCGAGGTGGACGTGTGCGGCGCTGTCAGCATGCATGCCATGGCGCTCGCCGCGCAGACCCCGAGTTTCCTGCTCGATTGGAACAACAATTACGGCAACGACCCGAACCAGTGCGTTGCCTTCCACTGCTCGAATTTGCCGAAGAGTTGCTTCGAGTCCTGCAAGATGGATTATCAGGCGATCATTGCCGGTTCCGTGGGCAAGGAACGCACGTTCGGCACCGTGGTAGGCCGCATCAAGGCCAAACCGACGACCTACGCCCGCATAACCACCCTGGACACCCAAGCGCGGATCGCCGGATACGTCGGCGAGGGGAAATTCACCGCAGACAAGCTGGAAACGTTCGGCGGGTACGGCGTGGCGACGATTCCCAATCTGCAAGACCTCCTCAAGTACGTGTGCACCAACGGATTCGAGCACCACGTGGCCATGAACCTGAGCCGGTGCGCCCGGGCGGTGTATGAGGCCCTCGATACGTACCTCGGCTGGGACGTCTACTGGCATCAGGGATAGCGTGCGCCAGGACGCGGGACGACGCTCCGCCCGCCGCAGCGGATGAGTTCGGGTTCAGGGGCTGGGGTTCAGAGTCTGAGGGCGCAGTGACGCGGCCGGGACGCGAGCGCCGTGGATCTGCCGCGTCTGCAATCTGGATAGGCTCCCGAACCGGCGCGAAAGAGAGTCGCCGCCACTAGCCTTCGGGGCGGAAAGGCCGATCGCCGCGTGAAACAAGCGGCCAAACCGTCATCTTCATCGAAGCATAGGTAACGCCCGACGTCTTGGTACAAGAGATTCTCCGTGTTCGCTCAGAATGACGCAAGGGAAAGCCCGGGGTGTTAGGGAAACGCAGGAAGCGTTATGTCAACGGAAGCCAATCAGGACGGAGACGGGACCTGGCATGACGCGGTTTTTGGCTAAGCACTCACCACTGGTGATTCTCGCGGCATTGTGCATCGTGTTGGCCGTCGAATCGCCCGATTTCCGCAAGCCCGGCAACCTGAAACAGGTTGCCGCGCGCACAAGTCCCGTCGCCATCATCGCCGTTGGCCAGACCCTGGTGATTCTGACGGCCGGCATCGACCTTTCCGTGGGCAGCGTGGCCGCGCTGGGCGGTATTGCGGCAGCGCTTACTATGCGGGGGCTCGGCGAGGAGGTAGCCGGCGCCA
Source organism: Candidatus Hydrogenedentota bacterium (assembly GCA_013349485.1). Classification (GTDB taxonomy): domain Bacteria; phylum Hydrogenedentota; class Hydrogenedentia; order Hydrogenedentales; family SLHB01; genus DUZN01. The sequence goes on from DUZM01000183.1 coordinate 7,836, forward strand.
TGGTCTATCCGAGGTGTGCCGTGCCGGTGGGCGTGCTCGTGGGTTTGGCGATAGGCGCTCTGTGCGGGTTTCTCAACGGCGTGCTATCTTCAAGGGGAAGGATCCCGCCGTTTATTGCGACACTCGGTATGATGATGGCCGCGCGAGGCGCCGCCTTGCTCTTGTCCGGCGGCATGCCCATATCGAGACTGCCCACGTCATTCGGGTATCTGGGCGGCGGTCAAGGGTGGCACATCCCCGTTTCCATCACGTTGGCCATCGTGGTCGTCGTCGCCGTAACGCTGGGTTTCACGCGGTACGGCCGCGCCGTCTACGCCACGGGCGGCAACGCTGTCGGTGCGCGCCTATCGGGCATTCCCGTCGATCGCGTCCGCGTCGTTGCGTTCTCGATGTGCGGCCTGTTGAGCGGCCTTGCCGGGGTGATGTTGGCGTCTTACACGACGATCGCCGCGCCCACGGCCGCCGAAGGCATGGAACTAAACGCGATCGCGGCCTGCGTCATCGGCGGGGCCAGTTTGATGGGCGGCGAAGGCGGGGCCGTGGGTTCTTTGGCGGGCGCACTGATCATGAATTTCCTCAACAACTTCTGCACGCTCAAGAACTGGGACGATCATTGGCAGAAGGTGTTCGTCGGGGCGCTGGTCGTCGCGCTTGTGTTCTACGACAATCTGCGGAAACGGCGCGCCGGCCTTACCCGAGAATAGCCGACGCGCCGATCTTTCAACGGATTAGTCGAACTGTTCCGTGCTCAGCTTGAAGCAATCACTTTCCACAGTCGACTCGACATTCTGACGGAAAGCGATTGCTTCGCCGAAGACTCCTGCTAATGACATATCCCTCCCGCCGTTGGCGGGGTCGCTCCTCGCAATTGACGGCGAGAGGCGGCTTTTGGCGGCGTAATCCATCCGCCGGTTGTGAGACTGGGGTCTTTCTTGACTTATGCCATCCGACTCGGCGAATATCTATGTCGAGTGGGAGAAGCGTGCCGTGGAACTCGATTGGCACGGGAACAAGATCGAGGTTCGTTGCAGGCTCGAGGCCAAATATCTCTATTTTGGCACCGAGACGCATGTGATGGTTAACGGCGTCCCTGTAGCGCAATCCGGGGGTTTCCGGTTCTCGGAGTGCGCCGAAGGCACGTTCGTAGACAAGGAGGGCGACCAACACGGCCTTGCGCTCCGGGTTAACGTGGATATATTAAGCTTACGCCACCCTTGCGAACTCCGCATTGATGATTTCGTCATTTCACAGGGAAAACTCAGACCCCGGATCCCGATTTTGGCCGTTGTCTTCTGGCTCGCCGTCGCGGCGTTGTTCAGCATGGCGTCGATCGGCGCCATGGAGTATCTCCAGGTCTACCCCAACATACCGTTTTGACAATTCGGCGTTCGTGTTGCTGAGAATTGCGCAGCGTAAGAGAAGACCAGAACGACAAGGAGGTGCGTAGTGAATTACGTTTCACATCGAAATCGGCGGGAGGCTACGATCACGCTTTTTGTGACGTTTATCCTGGGATTCGGCATAGGGTTCTCGACCTATTTTGCGCTGGATCGGTTTGCCGGTTGGGGACGGCCGGCGGAGGACGCCGGGGCGCCCGAGCGCATCGCGCAAGCGCCCGGAATACCCGTCGAGCCGGTTGCGGAACCGGCCCTCGAGTCCCGGCCGGCCCAGGCCGAAGAGGCCATGCCCCCGGGCGGGGTCGACGAAACGGCTTTTCCTGCCGAGGAAGACGTGCCGCCTGGCGAAGAGACTACGCCGCCTGAAACGGTCGAGGCGGCACCCGTGCCGGCGGCACGCGTGCCGGCGGCGCCCGTTGAGGCGGTTACCGGGGACGGCCCGGGCAGACACCTGTTCATCGGTGTGAAAGGTCTGGCGCTCGATGACGAAACGCGGGCACTGCTGGCGGCGGTGAAGCCTGGCGGGGTCGTTCTTGGTTCGAACAATCTCGTCAATGAAAAACAGGCCGCGGCCTTTGTGGCGACAATAAAGGACGCCGTGGGTTTCGGCAACAACCTTGCCGATCAGCCCTTGATCGCCGTCGCCCAAGAAGGCGGATTCCGCAATCCGCTCGAGCTTCCGGGCGCGCCGTCTGCGGCAGAACTCGGGGAGTGGGGGAGCGCGGATCTGGCGCGAAAGACAGGCCGGGAGTCCGCTGAATGGGGGCGGGCGCGGGGCGTCGGCGTGTTCTTGAGTCCGGTGCTCGACGTGTATGATCCGTCCGGGGTGGACACGTCCCTCAAGACGCGCACGTACAGTGACGACGCGGGGGCTGTGGTCAGGATCGGTCTCGGTTTCGCCGATGGCGTACTCGAGGGGGGCGTGTTGTGCGTGGCCAAACATTTTCCCGGGCTTGGTTCGGCCCAGTTGGCGTCCGACGGCGAATCGTTGGTTGTGGACAAGAAGCTGGACGTTCTGGCCAAGGTGATCTATCCGTTCGATGAAGCCGTACGACGTGGAATCCCAGGCGTTCTGGTGGGCCACTTGGCCGTGCCGGAGCTTTGCCCGCAGGAGCCGGATCGGCCGGCCTCGTTGTCCTCCGTTCTTGTGGGCGAAATCCTGCGGCGGCGATGGGGTTTTGACGGGGTCGTCCTA
>DUZM01000136.1 GCA_013349485.1 Candidatus Hydrogenedentota bacterium
CGCGCGTCGGCACTCGGCGGGCGGCACGTAGGATGTGTTGGTCGGTTCGGATGTCATTTCCCCCACTCCGAATCCGCAAGTTCCAGGAGCTAAGCCCTGCTCCTAGACCACAATAGCCGCTCGGACACGGTTGTGTCTACTACAAAACCCTGTTGCCACAGGTGGTCGTCGTCGGCGCCCGCTTGACGACAGAGCAGGAAGACGGGGGCTTGATAAGTCCTATAAGTCGTATAAGACCTATTTGGGGTATAAGCGCCGTGAAGCTCACGCCACGAAAACGCTTGGGCAATCTATGGTCACGCAGGGAACTCGGGGCTATTCGTGACGGAGGGCCTCGACAGGGTCCATGCTCGCGGCGCGGAAGGCCGGATAGAGGCCGAAGACGACGCCCACAAGCGCGGAAATGCTGAAGGCCATAACGGGCGACCAGGGGGTCACTATGGTGCGCATCTTGGCAAACATCTCGACGAAGTACGGTATGGTTATGCCTAACCCGACGCCGATGGCCCCGCCGATACACGAGAGCAAGACGGTCTCAACGAGGAATTGCAGGACAATGTCTTTCCTTTTGGCGCCGAGGGCGCGGCGGATGCCAATCTCGCGCGTTCGTTCGGTGACGCTGGCAAGCATGATGTTCATGATGCCGATGCCGCCGACCAGTAGGGAAAGGGCGGCAATGCCGCCGAGGACGATGTCGTAAATCTGGGCGGATCGTTCTGCGATGCGAAGTTGCTCAAGGGGAACGATAATCTCATAGTCTTTTTTCTTGTGGTGATAGTCAAGCACGGCCTCGATGATGCCGGAGACCTCGAGGACGTCATCGAGGTTGTCGACCATCACCGTGACTTCGTGTAGTTCTACTTTCTCGAGCGACTGCGAGCCGCTCTGCTGCTCGACCAGGAGCTCGCCGTAGCGCTCTTTTGCGGTGGTCAGTGGGACAAACATGCGGTGGGCCGCCTCGGCAGCGCCGTCGGCGTTCTTGTCTTGCTTCGCGGGATTGCCATTGTCTTTGCCGACGCGGGCGGACCTGGGTTCCATCACGCCGATAACGCGGAAGTACTGCTCTCCGGCATGAACACGTCGTCCGATGGGCGAATCGAGGGGGAACAGCTCGTCGGCCATGTCCTGGCCGAGGATGCACACGTTTGCCTTGTTGTCCAATTCGACCCGGTTGAAGAACCGCCCATGGGCCACGCGATAGTTGTTGACCTCAGTGTACCAGGGGACGGTGCCATAGATGTCGCAGTCTACGCGGTTGCTACCCCGCCACACGTCTTTCCGGATGATGCGTCCGGGTACTTTTATCCGGATGCCCGGGATGGTCTCCTTGATGCGATCAACATCGGCGTAGGTCAGGCCGTATTCCGCGACGCGAGACACCTTGGCAGCGCTGGATTTCTCCTCCGGGGGTTTCATCGCGCGGACGATAATGTTGTTGCTGCCCATCTGGCGGATCAGTTCCTGCTGCTCGAAACTGGCGCCTTCGCCGATGGCCAGCATGGCGATGACGGAACACACGCCGAACACGATGCCGAGAGCCGTCAGCAACGAGCGTAAGCGGTGGTTCCAGATGCTCTTGAAGCCGAGCTTGACGGTTCTTTTGACTCGTGCGGCAGAGAGCGGGTGGTGCGGCAATCGCGCCAGACGGCGATTAGTTATATAGGTCATCCTCAATTCGTCCATCACGGAGACGTATCGTCCTTTTTGCGCGTTCGGCTATTTCCAGGTCATGGGTCACGGAGATGATTGTCTTGCCTTGACGGTCGAGGTCGTCAAACAGATTCAAGATTTCGGCGCCCGAAACGGAATCTAGGTTCCCAGTCGGTTCGTCGCAGAGGAGAATCAACGGATCGTTGGCGAGTGCGCGCGCGATGGCCACGCGCTGTTGCTGGCCCCCGGAGAGTTCGAAGGGCTTATGCCGCAGCCGGTCGCTCAAGCCCACCAACTCGCCCAACTCCTCGGCGATCTTCCGACTTTCGTGCTCGGGACATCCCTGGTAATAGAGGGGCACTTCGATGTTTTCGAGGACGCTTAGCTGTTGAATTAGGTTGTACGATTGGAAGACAAATCCAATGCGGGTGCCGCGAATGGCTGACAAGGCATCATCGTCCAACTCAGAGATGTCGTCGCCGCCAAGAAAATAGCGGCCCGAGGTAGCTCGGTCCAGGCATCCCAACAGATTGAGTAGCGTTGATTTTCCGCATCCCGACGGCCCCATGACGGCGATGTATTCGCCCTCGTAGAACTCGAGCGAGAGGCCCCGGAGCGCTTGAACGCTCACCGCGCCCATCTGGTATGTCTTACTCAATTCCTCAGTTTTTGCGATCAGCGGCTTCGACATTACGTTGCGGTGTCCTGATTCGGCTAAGCGGCTTCAGAATGTTCCGGTTCGCTTTCTTCGGTTGTCTCTTTTTCTTCCTCGTTATCCTTCTTATCCGTTCCGTCCTTTTCGTGTTCGTCTCTGTCCAATTCCTCGTCTTCCTTCTCTTGCTGCTCCTCGTCGCTTTCGAGTGGTCGCAAGAGGATTTCATCGTTTTCCTCGAGGCCCTTCTTGATCTCGATGTATTTGTCGCTAAACTGGCCTGTTTCGACTACGCGCGGTTCTTCACTCGCAAGATAGCATATGCGGTCGTCGCCACGGCTCGAAACGGCCTGCAACGGCACATAGAGGATTTCTTCCAACTCGTCGACATCGATCTCGACTTCCGCCGTCATGCCGGGCTTGAGCCAGTCGTAGACGCCGTCGATTGTGATTGTAGCGCTGTAGACTTTGAGATCGGGATTGAGCCACCGGTTCTCTGTGCTGGGCAGTACCCCGACCTTGCTTACCTCGCCTCTTATCTTCTCATCGGGGCGGGCCTCGACGGTGACGGTGGCCTTCTGGCCTTTCTCGATCTTTTGGACAACCGACTCGTGTATGGTTACCTTAATGCACATCTGTGTGATGTCCGGGATAGTAAGGATAGCTCTTTGGTAGTGGACTTCTGTGCCTTTGGCAATGGGATCGCCGCGCCACCACCGATTTACGCCGTCGCCGTAAACGACCAGTCCTTCGTGGGTGGCGTAGATTTTGCAGCTCGCCAACTGTTCCTGCAGCTCTTTCCGTTCTTTTTCCTGCGCCTCGAACCGGGATTTGTTCGAGTCGCGATTCACGCGGGAGCTCTCGAGTTTGGTGACGGTCAGCTTCTTCACTTGGTCGAGTTTCCGCAGTGCTTCCTCGTATTGGGCAAAAGCCTCCTCGGCCTGCTTCGGGAACTCGTAGCGGAAGAAAAGTTCCTGGCTCCGCCTTTTTGCCTCAAGGCCCAGCGTGCATCGCGTCACGTTCATCCTTTTCTGTTCGAGTTCCATCTCGGTAACGAAATCGTTTGCCCGCAGGTTCTCGGTGCCGGTGAGTTCCTTTTGTGCGGTACTAAGATCGTTCCTTGCAAGAAGGATGTCCGATTCCAGGGAGATCTTCTTTTGCTCGGCCTCGCCTTTGAGCCGTTTGTCGTCGGCGAGACGCGCAAAGGCAAACGGCTCGAACTCGACCTCGAACACCGGAGCGCCGTCCACAGAATTGGGCAAGGGAAGTCCCGCCGGTCTGACCGTCTCTTGAAACGCCTCTGCGGCTGCTGTGGCGGCCTCGGCGGTTTCCTTGGCCGCTTTCGCAGCGTCCGCGGCAGCCTTCTCGAGTTCGTCCAGGTTGATTTCTGCCTCGGGTTGACCTTGCTCTGCCATGGCCTTCATGATGGCTTCCGGGGAATCGCCCTCGGCCGCCTTGGCTATCGCGACCTTCATGGCTTCCTGTTGCTTAGACGCGTCGGCTGAGTCGGCTTCGTCGCGGCCTATCTGGGCTTGTGCCCGCTCTTCTTTCTTACCGTCCTTAGGCTTGTCCTCGTGTTCGCTTTCCTTAACCGCCTCTTTATCCTTCTCAGAATCGTTTTCCGCTCCGGCAACCTTCCGTTGCTGTTCGGCCTTGGCGGCCTCGAACGCGCTCTTCTTCTCTTCAGCCATTCTCTCGGCTTCCTTGGCCAGGGCAGCCTTGTCCTTGGCTTCTTCTCCGGCCTTTTCAATGGCCCTACGTTTTGCTAGTTCCGCCATCAATTGGTTGGCCAAAACGTCGCCCAAGTACTTCTGGAGATCCATGCCCTTGAATTTGACCTGGCGTTCGGCGGTCTTGATGTCGCTTTCGTTCTCCTCTTCTTGAATCTCATAGTCCTGCTCGGCCTTGGCATAATTGGCTTTTGCCTGCTGATACTGGGTTTCTTGATCCCTGATTCGATCCTCGAGTTCGGAGGGGTCCAGTTCCACCAGGACCTTCTTGTTCTCGATGTCTTCTTTGGTGACGCGATACCCCTCTTCGACGATCTCGAGGATCTTCGTGCGCGACTTGACTTCGCATTTGAAGTGATTCGGCTCGAGGGATTCCGCGGCCCCGCCAGCGACGACAGTGATGGGCAGGTTGCCCCTTTTGACGACGAATGTCGTGCCGCTTGCGCTCGTCTCCTCATCGCCGTCAAAGAACGCAACGAGGACTACGACGATCATGATTGCCACGGCAACCTTCCAAAGAAAGCGTATTCGGAGAAAGCGTCTCAGGCCGCGGCCTCGCTTTGTCTTACTAGGACCGTTTGACATCGGTTAGGTTCTCCCATTCATCGGTAACATCCTGCCACTGTCCGTCTTCTTTGATATAGAGAATGCCCATATCCAGCCAGAGCTGAAGGTACGCGAGCGTATGGTCAACCGCGGCGCGTGACAAGGCGTTTCTGGCGTTGACGCGGGCGATTTCGGCGTCGTTCACGTCTAGCGTGCTCACCGTGCCCATCTCGCGTTTTAACTCGAGTTCATGCACACGTTCCTCGTTGACTTGGACGGCCCGCTTTTGAATTTCGTAGGAAATCTCGGCCTGCTTTAGCGCGCGCCATGAGCTGCGCAGTGCCAACTCGAGGTTGTCTTCATATTCGTCGAAACTCCGTTGAGCCTGTGCGTAGGCGATCAATGCCCCCCGTATGCGGTTGCGGACCCGTTTTCGGTTTAGCTTGGGGTCGAGCGTTGCCCCCAGGGACCATGCGTAGCGCTTGAAGTCGAAATCCAGTACGTTCTCGCCGGGTGTGGTGTTCGCGCTCGCGCCCAGCGTCAGGCCGATGTCCGGCTTGAGATCGTCCGTTGCCAGCGCCAAGTGTCTGGCCGCGTCTTCCAGTCGATCTCGCTGGATATAATAATCCAGGCGGGCGGCTCGTGCCACTTGGATTGCGTCCTCGAGCGTGAAATCGGGCGCCGGCATGAGGCCTTGCTCTATGAATCTCGTCAACTCGTTTGCGTCCAGCACGAGTCCTGTGCTGGTGGGCAGCCCGAGCCGGATTTTAAAACTGTCGAGACTGTCTTGGTACGCTTCGAGCGCCGTCACCCACGCGTTTCGGCTGCTGAGCTCTTCCTGCTCGGTTCTGCCCAGTTCGGTAAGCGTCTTGAGGCCGGCCTCGACCTCGGCTCGGGATCGTGCAAGTTCCCGCTGAAACTTTCTGTAACTCTGCCAGTTGTTGCGCACGCTCTCACGGCTTTCCAGCACACGGTAATAGTCTGATGCGATGCCGATCGAGAACTTTTTGCGATACCGCGTGAAATCCCGAATACTGTACAGCAAGTCGCGTTCGGCTTGGGTGAGGTTTTCTCTTGCCGCGTGCCGCTCCGCGCCGAGTAAAGGCTGTTGGATCGTTGCGCTGAGCGCCGAGGAGGTGGCCGTGCGCGGGTCGCCTGTCAGGTAGCGGAGGAAATTCGATGTGAGCGCCAGGGCGATGCGTGCGCCGCCTTTCATGAGTACGCTCGCGCCGAGCGAGGTCGAACCGGAAAGTCTTCTTTCTTGCTCGATGGCGATATGCGGCGCATTGGCGTCCGTTATGTCGACGGCGGCCTCGACGAGATTTGCGTAGGCCGTCAGGAGTTCGCCGGGCGTACCGGTCAGCGCGGCGATTTGCCTCGCGGCGCCCGGCGCGGCATCGGCCACCTGGGCCTTTGCAGACATCTTCGTAATGTCCTTCGTGGTGACGGACAGCGCCCCGTCGGCGTTGCCGCGGAAGATCGGGCCGTATTCTTGTCGCGTAAGCGAATAGGCCAGTGCGCTTAAATACAAGGACTCTTTTCTGGCTTGGTAGTCCCGGCCATTTTTGACGGCGATCTCGAGCGCCTTCTCGAGTGAAATAACCGGCGCGCCGAGCTCGTCCTCGAGCGCCTCGCCGAGGAACTCGAGTTCTTGTCTTTCGTCTTCCGTGGCGACTTCCCGCGTCGGCATCCCTTCGAGCGATATCTCGACTTCCTCGATGGTGAAGTTGGGATTCATGCCGGGAACGCCCGCGCTCATCTTTGTCAGCAAGGCGTATACCTCTCGGTCGGCGGAATCCACGAATTGGGTCGTCGTGCACCCACCAACCGCCATCAGGAGCAGCACGGGGAATAGCCGTGCGCGCGATTCAACTATGCGCAGAAATGATAAAAGCGTTTTCATTGCTAAACTGGGCACCCCCATGGAGCCTTTGTGGAGCCTATTCGAAAGCCAAGAACGAAGTCCTCGCTCTAAGAGCTTAATAGAAAACGTCTTAGAAACCACGAGGGATGACACTTCACCGTCACAAACCGTCCCTTTACAGAGTAATATGCTCAAGTTGGCCTGGAAAGATCAAAAACCGGCGGCATTTCTGCGACGGGCACAATCCTTATATATAGACGCCGGTAGGCCGAGAAAGGTGACAAGTTATTATCCTTTTTCTAGAGCCGGGCCACTAAAACCGCGATTAGTGCTAATACAATGACCAACTGCGGCGACATCTTGTTGTATTTGCTCCGCGAGCGCTTGGCGCGTGGGAAACTTGCGCTCGGGACGCAGCCGCTTCAGAAAAACAACTTCTATTTGGCGTCCGAGCAAGTTCTCGGAGAAGTGGAGCAGGTGCGCCTCGACAATCACGTCGCTTTGTCGCACAGTGGGCGCGATGCCGATGTTGATTGCCGCGGGGTGCGCCGTGCCGTCGAGGATGACTTGCGCCGCGTAGACGCCTTGAGCGGGAATGGCCGCGCTTCCCGACTTGACGTTGGCCGTTGGGAAGCCGAGCGTTGCGCCGATGCCGTGGCCGGGGATGACGGTTCCCTCGATGGCGTAGGGTCTCCCGAGGAACAGGGCCGCGCGCTCGAGATCTCCTTGAAGCACTTGCTCGCGGATCAGCGTGCTGCTGACCCGCTCGCCTTCAATGAATAGCGGGGGCACTTGGGTAACCTCGAATGCGAATTGCCGTTGCGCGGCGACGAGGAACTCGTAGTCGCCCGCGGCGTCTTTTCCGAAACGGAAGTCGTGCCCGACGACCAGGTGCCGGGCGCGGCAGCGCCGAACCACAATTTGCTCGATGAAGTCGAAAGGGTCGAGTGCGGCAGTTGCTTCGTCGAAGGTCAGGCCGAACACGACCTCGATGCCGGTTCGAGCCAGGAGTTCGATCTTCTTGCTGTCTGATGTTAACAGGTTTGGCGGGTGCTCGGGGGAAAAGACTTGGCGGGGATGAGGCCGCATGGTCAGAACGGCGGGTGTGCCGGTGGCGGATTTGGCGATGCTGACGACCTCATCGAGGATGCGTTTGTGTCCAAGGTGTACGCCGTCAAAACTGCCCACGGTCAGCACGACATCTGCGAGCCGCTCGTCGGTTCTTGCGACATCTTCAATGAGCTTTATTGACATTGGCATTCGTTCTATCACTCGCCAAGCACACGCTTGGGGTGGATGCAACGGCCCGTGGGAGCCGCGTTTACCTTGGCCAAGGCCAAGAGGGCGCCTGCGTCGGACTTTATTTGCAGCCATCCGTCTTCGACGGGGCACTCGTCCATAAAATCGTCGGGATACAGCATGTTTCCTGCTGCGACGGCCCTCCGGCGTTCGGGGCGAACGGTGACTTCGGGAATGTCGAGGGCGCGCTCGACAGGGAGGAGGGATCTGTTGACGTCCTCGGGTGTGGCGAAGGTATCGAGCGGCTTGGCGTCTCTGACGGCGTGTTTGCCGACTCTTGTGCGTCGCAGGTTTGCCAACGCGGCGCCACACCCCAGCCGCTGGCCGACGTCGTGGCAGAGACTGCGCACGTAGGTGCCGCTTGTGCAGCCCATGCGGAAGTGGACGTAGGGCAAATCGAGTTCGAGCATGGTGAACTCGCGCACCGTGACGCGGCGGGGCGGCCGTTCGATGGTCTCGCCCCTCCGAGCCCTTTTGTACAGTCGCTGGCCGCCGATCCGCACCGCGCTGATCATAGGCGGTACCTGAAGAATGTCTCCGGTAAAGGCCTCGAGCACACGCTCAATGTCCGTTGCGCGGAACTCGGGCACGGGATTCTCCTCGATAGTCTTCCCATCGAGGTCGTGGGAATCCGTGACGCGTCCGAGCAGCATAGCGCCCTCGTAGACTTTGTCCAGTCGCGTGAGCAGCTCGGTCAGCCTTGTGGCCACGCCCAGGCATAATATAAGGAGCCCGGTTGCGGCGGGATCCAATGTCCCCGTGTGGCCGACCTTGCGGATTCGGGCGGCGCGGCGTATGTGCTCGACCACGTCGTGGGAGGTGGGTCCCTTGGGTTTATCCACCAGCAAGAGCCCCTTCATCGGTCGTTTTCCATGAGTTCGCGGACGCGGGCGAGGACCCGGCTCCGGGCTGTTTCGAGCGGCATATCCACGGTGGCGCCTGCGGCCGAGGCATGGCCGCCGCCGCCAAACGCCTCGAGGGCCTTCGCGGCGTTGAACGCGTGGGTCGAGCGAAGGCTCACCTTGGTGGTGTGCGGGTCTTCTTCGCGGAAAAGGATGGCGACGTCGACCCCTTCGACGTTTCTGGCGAAGTTGATCAATCCGTCCGTGTCCTCGCTTTGGGCGGCGGCGCCGTCCATGTCGCTTTGTGTGGCGGCGGCGTAGGCCAGCCGGCCGCCCAGGGTAAATTGGACGTTATTGAGGAGGTGGGCGAGTAGTCTGAACTTGCCGGGCGACATGGCGTCGAAAATGCGTGCCGAGATTTCGGCGACGTCAATGCCGGTTTCGACGAGATTGGCCGCAACGCGTAAGGCGCGTGGCGTCGTGTTGGAGAAACGGAACCCGCCGGTGTCCGTTGCCAGGGCGACGTAGGCGCATTGTGCGGCTTCGTAGGACGGGACCAGGCCGGCCCTGTCGAAAAGGTTCGCGATGATTTCGCCGACGGCGGCGTAAGTGGGGTCGACGAAGTTGAGGTCGCCGTCGGGGTCTTGGCACAGGTGATGGTCGATCACGACGACGGTGGCGCCGGGCGGAATGGCGCGGTCGACGGCGCCCAAGCGATCCCGCTTGGCAACATCCACGATGACGACGCTATCGATCGTTTGTGCCGCATCAGCGTTGTTGCTGATAGCCTCGACGCCGGGCAGCCAGTCATACATTTTCGGAACGGGGTCCGCGAGCACACACGAGACGTTTTGCCTGCCGAGCGCCCGGAGGAGATGGCACATGGCCAGGGCGCTACCAATTGCGTCACCATCGGGGCTTACGTGGGTAGTGACGAGGAAGGAATTGGCGGCCTGAAGTTCCGCAAGGATAGCGTCCAAATCAACCAGGGCCATGCTCGTCTTCCTTCTCTTCCGCATGCATTTCACGGAAGATTTCCTCAAGTCGGAACACGCGATCAAGACTGCCGTCTTCGAAAAAGCGGATTTCGGGCGTCCAGTGCAATCTTATCCGTTTGCCGATTTGTTTGCGTATCCAGCCGGCGGAGTTGCGCAGGCCGATCAGCGAGCCGTTTCGCTCTTTGTCGGTTCCGTAGAGGCTCACGTAGACGTTGGCGTGCCGCAAATCGGGCGACATTTTGACGGCCATGACGGACACAAATCCGATGCGCGGGTCTTTTAGGCCCTTTGTCACCAGGCCTGCGATCTCCTCGCGGATCAGTTCTGCGACCCGTTCTCCTCGTTGCCGCGTCATTAGAGCATCTCTATTTGGTAGTCGATTACCTGTGCGCCGCCGTCTGCAGAAGCGAAGTTGACGATCTCGTTCAGTTGAGCGTTTGCATGCCTGCTCTCGCCGGAGACGACGCATATGGCCAGCCGCGCCCGGCCCCAATGGTTTTTGAAATCCGTTTCGGCCACGGAACAGTTGTATCGATTGTGCAGCCGTTTCTTGAGACTGCTTATTACCCGGCGTTTTTCTTTTAGTGAGCGTGCCCCGGGAATCAGAAAATCGATCTGGAGGAATCCGATCGTCATTCGCGCGTCCAATACCAGCCGCCCCAGACGCGGCGTCGGGTCAAACACCCGGTTAGGCCAACGTCTTGGCTACCGACTCGAGCCGGTAACCTTCGACAACATCGCCGACTTTGATATCCTCGAAGTCCTGGAGCTTGATGCCGCATTCGAATCCGCTCTGAACGGAGCGCATGTCATC
>DUZM01000190.1 GCA_013349485.1 Candidatus Hydrogenedentota bacterium
GGTCGAACGTTACAGTCAAGTTCTCTGCCGGCACAGAAACTCCCATGGCGCTGGTCGCCTGCCGCTTTTCAAAACGGCGCCTGTAGAGAATGTCAACGGAAGTTCCAGGGGCCAAATTCGTCAGCCGAAACCGTCCATTCTCGGCGGGAACGGTTTCCCCTATGTCGTCGCGCAAGGAATAACGTCTATGCACTGGGATATGCGCCTTTGTTCCGTTGGCAGCAGGTTGTGCACAAACGACGCCATCTGTAATCGGTTGTCCCTGCTCGTCGAGGATGACACCGGAAACGTATCCGTCCAGTATCTTTTGGTCGACCACGAACTCGATGTCGTCTATGACCTCGTTCGGCTTGACACTGAAATGCTTTCGCCTGCCCCCCGCTCGGCGGTATAGGTCCAAGGAGAGATCGACGCTACCTGGGGGCAGGTTTGCGAACGAGAATGCGCCGTCCGAGCCGGCAATGCAAAAGGCCTGAGAAGTAAGCTCGTTGTTCACCGTGTAAAGAGCTTTGACCAACGCCCCCTGGACCGTTTGGCCGTCGCGGTTTCTCACCCAGCCTGAGAGTGTGGCGCCGTTTCCTTTGACAAGCTGCACGATGACGTTTTCTAGCGGCGCGCCGGGCACCATGCCGAGGCTGCCAAGACTTCCGGGAACATATCCCCGAGCCTGCCACGAGATGACGTATCTGAATCCCGGCAAGACGCCGGGGAAAACAAAGTTGCCGTTAGCATCACTGCGCACCTGGGGCTGTGCTGGCGTGTGGCGCTGTGTATCCATGCGCTGATGGACCAGCTCGAGCAAGACGTCGGGCACGGGGCGGCCACGTTCATCCAGAACCTTTCCGCTTATGAACGACGCCCGCTCGAACTCGATGAGTACGCCCTGGACGTCCCGACCTGAAAACCTCACCGACAGTGTTTGTTGCTCCTTCGGAAGGTAATAGTTGCGCATGATGGCTGGGTCGTCTGAGATCGCCCTGAGTGCATACTGGCCGTCGGCAAGGTCCGTGAACCGGAACGCGCCCCGGAGATTTGTCGATGCTTCGGCTACTGTCTCGCCGCCCTTTTCGAGCCGAAGCGGCAGCCGGGCCACAGGGCGGTCAGTAGCCTTCTCGACGGCGCGGCCGGAGATCGAGTATAAGGCCGGCGCAGACGCCTCGAGGTCTCGGGTCGTTTCCGTCGCAGCCACGGATTCATCCGTGTCCGTCCGTGTTTTGTCCACCTCTCGCGTTTCCTGGCGCTGGGTCGGGACAGGAGTCGGCGAGTGCCGCGGCCGGAAACGCTGGGCGACGAGCAGGGCCGCTAGAACGGCAACGACCAGCACGGCAACGGCCATGACGTGTTTCGCGGAAAAGAAGACTGCCGCCAAGGTCTTTGCCGTGCCTGACGCCAGAAGGCCAGTGGAAGGCGGCGGCGCGGCGGGGAGCGCGGCGATAATGGCACGGCGTCTGTCCGTCGAGGGCCGATGCTGGCGCAACTCATCCTCGAGTGTCGCGGTGAGTTGTTCGCGGAGTTTCTCGCGGCCGAATCGGAGGCGGCCTTTCATAGCGTTCTCGTTGATACCCAGGTAGGCGGCGGCGCGTTTGATCGAGAACCCTTCCATGTAATAGAGCAGCACCGCCTCGCGGGTCTTCGGCGGCAGTGCTGCCACCTGAGCCCAAAGAAGTCTGCTAAGTTCTTGCCGCGCATAGGCTTCGGCGGGGGACTCGACGGCGGATTCGGCATGTCCGTCGAGCGTCGCGGCCTTTGTAGCGCCGGGAATGCGGTGCTTTTTCTCGAGGAACTGTAGCGCGACACGTCTGGCGAGGGTATGGAGCCATGTGGCAAACTTGGCGGGGTCGGACAAGGCGCGAAGCTTCTGATACGCGCGGAGGAATGCCTCCTGGACGACGTCTTCGCTGTCAGCGTAGTCGCCGGTGATGTTCAACGCCGTGGCGAACACCATCCCCTGGTACGCATCGACAAGTGCGCCATAGGCGTCCTTATCGCCCTCGAGGGCTTTCCGGACATATTCGCGTTCATTCAGTTCCATCGGGCCTCCCCTTATTCCATTCCAACCGAGGCCAAACTACAGAATACAGGAACGACAGTACGCGGCGCCTTCCTGTTTCCATCTTAATAGACAGGGCGGCTGGGGAAAAGGTTAGATCGGACGGTCAGTCGCAAAATGGGCCACACGAGGGACTGTGGGCGGCCTGATCGGCAAGGGCCAGCAGGTCATAGAATTGTTCGCCGGCAAAAGTCTGCCCGGTGAGCAGTAGCCAAAGGAGCTCGCCCTAGCTGATAAGACGACAATTTACAGGATGTCCCCTGCCTGTCCTTAGCGCCTGGGGTGGCGAATGAACCGCCGCGAATAGGCCGCAACCCAAAGCGGCGCGCCTAGATGGCCTTCGGGGTCAACTCCGTAGTCAGGGGGCTTTTCGTCTCTTTATGCTCTGCTGTTTACGTTCGCTCATGTTGTCGGCATGTCCTTGGATTCCGAGTTCGCGAATTTGCTGGATGCAGGCAGCCCGGTTGGAGCGGAAGATGAGGGCAAACACCTTGGCCACAACGTTATTGAACTTCTTGCAGTCGTTGGGATTGGGGAATTGGGTGCAATCGACGCAACTCGACAGCCCGTCCTGGATACAACAAGTGCGAATCTTGCACCATGTTGCTTTCTGGTTCTCATGACACCCCGGACACCGCTCCTTCAGGTATGCCCGGCAAGCGCCGCAGTACAACCCGCAGTAGGCAACGAGATTCGGATCGGACGCAATCGCCTTCATCTTCCCCCCTTAATCAAGGACAAAACCCGTGGCACGAAGATCAACACACCAATAACCATCGACCCTATTGCAGCCAAGAGTACGGCGCCGGCCGCAACGTCTTTCGATTTCTTAACGAGCGGGTGAAACTCCGGCGTCGTTACATCGGCAAGAAACTCGAAGGCCGTGTTGAGCGCTTCTGCCGTCCAGACCGCCATGATAGCGAGGACGACCATGCACCATTCCGTCTTGGTTATTCCGAAGGCGAAGCCGGTTATGCATACCGCCACGGTGGCCACGGCGTGCACCCAGGCGTTGTGCTGAGATACAAGCATGGTTCCTATGCCATGGAACGCATGCTTGAAGCTTCGTATCCTGCCCGTGAATTCGAATGGCCGCTTCATTATTGTCAACGTCCAGTCTCAGCCGTGCGGCTTCTCTAAGTGCCATAAGGAATCATTCTCGGGGTCCGCGGATCGTCATCATGCGGGTAACGAGGCCTTCGCCCTTGGTGAATGCTTGAATGCCTTGCCGTGCCAAGGCCATCGGCACGGCCCAGACGACCAGATTGGAATAGTAGTCGTCGCCCCAGAGAGGGAGGCCGGTCTTGCCGTTAAGCAGGCACCGCTGGTTCCAGGGTGACGCGGATTTCAACGCGATCGCCTCGTAGAGTCTTCGAGCTATCTCGAGTCCCGTTTCTTGATGGCCACGGTACATATAGGTCATGGCTGCACAAAGGCTCTCCCCGACAAACGTGTGTGTTGCGTGGTCGCCCGGCAAGCATAGGCCGGTGTCGTAAGGGGCGCCGTCCGGTGTGACGCCGTTGACCAATCCGTACGCCGTAGCGTGCATGTTGAGCCGTTTTATCGTGCCCAACGCCGTTTTCACCTGTTCTTCAGGCAGAACGCCCGGCAGGCCTGCAATCGAGGCGCACCACTCGGCCATGAGCTGGTTGCCCAGGGAGACGTCGCAGGATCGGCTGTTTGCCGGATCATGCCAAAGGCGGTAATACTGTCCCGTCCAGAGCTTTTCCTGATAGGCCTTCTTTCCCCGTTCGAGCCAGTCGTTCATTTCCGCGCCGAACGCCTCGTCAGCCATAAGCTTCGCCATGGCTTTGCCTATGCTGAGGGTAGCCAGCCAGGTTCCGGCCACGTAGGCGGATGTGCCCCACCAGGGCCAGATATCATAGAACTGGTTCGCCGGCCAACACTCGCCGGGCCGGACATGCGCCTGATCGTTGACGAGCCCGTCCCCGTCGTCATCCAGCGTATATTGGTACTGGATAGCGCGTTTCACCGAGGGATAGAAGTAAGCCAACCGATCCTTGTCCCCAGTGCGCAGGAACAAGCGATACACCATCTGGGCATACTGTCCCGAGTTGAGGGGATGCTGACAGTGATAGCGCGGGTCCCGCATCGAGGTCTCCCTGCCGTAAGTAAACGGGACTTCGCCGTCCTCGATTTGGAAATGCCGGAATGCGTCGAGCGTTGTGGCCTCGAGTTCGGGGAAAAATAGCAGGGCGGGGAAGTGACCGTGCATGCGGCAAACCATTGTCTCGGTGATGGGACAGCCGGTGTGGCTTTCGTTGTGGGTGAACCAGCCGTCTTCCCCCCACCATTCATCGCTGCGGGTCCGGGCTATCCAGATGGTGTTCTTGGCCAGGCTATAGAGGCTCTGGACCAGCCAATCGCAAAGCCAATCCGGGTGATCGCTGTCGTAGACCTGCTGCTGCCAGGCAAGCACGCGGGCCAGCAGCTCATCGAAACGGCCGAGCGCGTCCTCGGCAACCGTTTGGGCGCTGTCATACCGCTGCGCGTAGCGGTGTACGTGGGCTTCACTGCCGCTATCGCGCCAGCACGGCGCATACCAACCGAAGCTGAACCGGATCCGGGAAGACGCGCCGGGGGCAAGTTGACAGCCGACGGTCCCTCGCAACGCGTCCTTGCCGGAATACGCCGCCAGGCCCTCCCCCGCCAAGGCGCCGGTCGCATCATCCTTCTTAGGCTGCGGCGGGACGATCGCCAGCTCGCATTCGAGCGGTTCCGTACCTCGATTTCGGATCTCGAGTTCGAACAGTGCCGCGGGCGTGTTGCTGGCCGCACGGTCGCCGGGAACGAATGGGCTGAACGCCCGTATGCCAATGTCAAGAGGTTTCTCATCGAATCGCGCAACGAGGTCGGCAACCGGGTAGTGCCCCCAGTAGGCAATGCGCGCGGTGGAAAGCGGCAGCGAGGCGTTCCCCACGCGCAGCGTCAGCCACTCCGTCGCGTCGTGTCGGGGCGGGACGATATCGTTGTAAATCGAGCAGCGGCCTATCCGCCCGTTCCCTTCGAGCGTGAAATAGCCGGTTCCCAACGCCCCGAGCGGGACCCCGCCATCGAGGCGCGCGCCGTCATACACACAGGCCGGTACGGCGCCGGCAAAGCCACTCGCCGCGATCTTCGTCCATTCATGTTTCGGCACATCGGCGTCGAAAGGCCAGTTCATCATACTTGTCGTCTCCTGTTCTGGTTCCAAGGGTCTCGCGGCGCGGGGCGAAGAATTCGGGCCACCGCCGGCCGTCTCAACGACGGCCCCGAGGATTCCGACACCTTAAGGATGGATATTATCGAGTCTGTCTTTGGGTCTTACTTCAAGTCGACACGTTTGACGTGCACCAGCCTGTGGCCGAGCATGTCGACGGCCGCTCCAGCCTGCTCCAGTGCAATATAGCCGACCAGTAGCTCGTACTCGCCGTCCTCATCGGGCTCCATGTCCAAAAACAGCACCTCCGCTATGATAGGCCTGAATTCCCCGAGCTTGACCCGGATGGGGCCGCAGACGCAACCTTTCTTGGTGGACTGGTCGGCCATCTCGACATCGATCTCGGCGAGTTGCTCGACTTCGCCAAAGGTGTCTCGCCAGGCGTTCGGCAGCGTGATGTATGCCGCGCCGGCATCGACGAGCGCGCTCAGCGAGAGTGCTTTGCCTGGATCCGCAAAATTCGTCAGTTTCAGTTGTGCGACGATACGTCCCATGCCCGTACACTCCTCTATCGTGCATTCTACGACAGAGCCCACCTACAAGTACAGCCCGACGGTCGCGGGGCAGAGCGGCCAAGCGTTTCAACGTGCATCAGGGGCGGCGGGCTTGGTTCCCGTGGGTTCGACGTCGAGTTCTTCGAGGGCGGCTTGGGTGCGGGGTTGGTCGGGGTTGAGTTCGATGGATTTGGTGAAGGCTTCGCGTGCGCGTTTTATGTTGCCGAGTTGGCGGGAGAGTGAGCCGAGTAGGTTCCAGGCCACATATTGGTTGGGATCAAGTTTGAGGGAGCGCTCAACGGGGCTGATGCCGTCGTCGATCCGTCCGACGCGGGTGAGCAGCTCCGCGTATGCCAGATGGTCTTGGGCGGTATCGGGGATCCAGCGTTTGGCTGTCTCGAACTCGGCGAGGGCCTCATGCAGGAACTGGGCAAACTGCGGTGGCAGCTCCGTAAGGCCGGCCAAGTCGTCGACGGCTTGGACCATCTCGCCGTACCGAACGTGATCCAGCGCCATGGCGGCGCGGGCGGTGCCATCGTTCGGCGCAATTTCCAACGCCTTGGCATAGTTTTCGCGCGCCAAGTCTGGCAGCCCTTCCAATCGATATAACCGCCCCAGGGCAATATGCGCTTGAGCGGCCTGCCCGGATGCGATGTCCAACGACAAAACTTTGTGCAACGCCTGTTCTGCTTCGTTCGCATAGTGGTGGCCGAGCGCCGACAGCGCCCGGCCCATTGCGAGCCAGATCTCAGCATCGTCGGGGCTAACTTTGGCGGCCCGACGCAAGGCATCGGCCGCCAAATCCGGATCGCCTTGCCACGTGAGGAACTCGGCGTAGTCTTTAAGCAGATCCGGGGCACCGGCGTGTTTAGCGTCTGCGAGTTCGAACAGCCGCGCCGCTTCCTCAAGGAGTTTCTGCATATCGGCGCTGTGTTTCTGGAACGCATCGAAGTCGTTCCGGGCCAGCGCCGTCGAGGCAGCGTCCCGCTTATGTCTGCACTCCTGCATCTTCGCGCGGGCCTGCGGGGCATAGGTGTTGGAGTCTGCACATGCGGCGGCGATGACGACGGCGGCGGCCGCAGCCAATAGGGGTCCCGCTCCCCAGTACGGCACGCCGGAACGTCTTGCCTGAATGCCGTTTCGTGTGACTACGCGGCTCGCCAAGTCCTGCATTTGGATGTTCCTTTCGTACGGGCGATTCTACTAAGGCGCGCTGCCGAGACACAAGTACCGGCGTGGGCCACGCGCAAGCGGCAGCAGGCGATCTCGGTTCGGCGCCGTCGGCCACGGCGACGGTTTACGGATGGCGCGTGTGGGCGTGTTTTCCCTTTTTGAGGCGGAACGTGACGGACAGGCAGACGAGCACGAGGACCAGCGCGGCGAGTATGGCCAGCCGTTTGAAGACGCGCGCGCCTAGTGACGACTGGTGCGGCGGCGTGGTTCGCTCGTTGCCGTACAGATACGGGTTGTACGTGTAGCGCGTAGACCATGGCCCCGGGAAGTCAAAATAGCGGGGATACGTCCAGGCCGGATTGAAGAAGAAATTGCCCAATTGTGCGTCGGCCAGACTCAGTCCGATGGCGAAGGGACTGATGCCGGCGTCTTTCTTGAAGGGCCCGCTGTGATTGTCGCCGTCGAAATGGCGCGGGATGTTCTTGAGGTCGAACAGCTCATCGCGGTAGGCGAATGATCCGTCGAAAAGCTTGCCGTTTCCGCACAATTCACCGGCGCAAATTCCGATCCAGAATCGGTGGTATATGGATTCGAGCGCGTAGGGAACGCCGGGCTCGATGGTCTGGCCTTCCTCGCGGCTGGGACAGAGGCGGGGTTCCCGTTTATCGAGCCCGTCAGCGCTTGGGACATACTGTATGATCGGGAACTTTTCCCAGACGGGCGAGGCCAGCCGCCTCTTGCTGAGTTCTACGAGCCGGCCGTCTTGATAGGAACACGCGAGCTTTCTCTCGTCGCCTATCGAGAAGATGCCGTGCCCCTTTCGCTCGATAAAGATGCCGACATGCGTTCCAGCCTGGACGCGGCGGCCTGTATCGTCAAAGAACTCGAGGTCCGGTGCTACTTGAATGCCTTCTCTGCCCCGGACACGGCCTGCCGGCGTCGTGGTGAATGCACTCTCGATGTGCGATTGCGTCAGCAGGAGACACACGGCGCCATCCGCGCCGGATTTCTCGGCAACCAACTGAACGTTCTCCATATCGTTTTCGTGCTCGGTGTAACTTGCCGCGGCGCGGGACCAGTCTCTGGGGTGGTAGATCGAATACGAGATGATGAAGTGAGTATCCGTCTCGATTACGGAAAAATAGAGCACGGGGAGCAACGGAAATCTCGGCTGGTTCTCCCAGTTGTTGTTTGCGCGGAGATCCCCATCGAAGTCAACAGCGGCAATGAAGTCCTCCCGGCCGCGCGGCGCGTCGGTCAGGGTTCCACAGTCGATTTCCTGAAAAACCACCGGG
This sequence comes from Candidatus Hydrogenedentota bacterium, assembly GCA_013349485.1. GTDB lineage: Bacteria > Hydrogenedentota > Hydrogenedentia > Hydrogenedentales > SLHB01 > DUZN01. The sequence continues at coordinate 8,233 of DUZM01000190.1, forward strand.
GCATAGCGCCGGGCAATTTGGCGCAGTTCTATTTCCGAATAGGGGCATCCATTGGTTGTCGCTTGGGACGAATCTTCTTCGTCGCCGCTGTCAGCCCACGATTTCAACGGGATCGCGCTGGTGACGAGCAGCGTCGCCAGGAAAGCCGCGGTAAGCGTTTTGCGCATAGACGCAAACGGAATCATCCGGATTGTCCGATAAAGGCACCGTCGGCGGCGAGGGCGATGTTGCCGACGTCAGGCCATTCGAGGTCTTTGGCTTTTTCGATAAATTCATCTTGCGTGAGGGCGAATTGGGGACTGATCTCGATGTTGACGGGGACCTCGCCTTCTCCGTCCCGGGGCACGGGGCAGCCTGCCGCCTCGAGCCAACCGGCCCAGTATTGGTTCATGGATTTCCACGCACCCACTACGCTGTTATCGCCATCGAACCGTTTGATAGGCGTATACTCGCCGGCTCGCTCGATGGCAAGCGCTACAGGTTCGTGGTTGATGAACCGCAAGGCGTCGAACACGAACGTCTCGAATTTGTAGCCGTTGGCGCTATCGGGTTCGATCAAGTCACCGGCGTCGTCTACATAGGGGATTTTCTTGTGGGCACGCCACCAAGGGAACTTGTCGTAGTTGGCGTAGACCCGCTCGACAAAGCCGACGGCAAGGATGTGGATGGCGGGGTTGCCGGCGTCGTAGACGACCTTGCCGTCCTCGTCGGTCTCGAGCAGTTGCGGATAGATGTCCAGTGCGGTGTATTCGATAACGCGGTATTCGCCGTCGCAGATGCAATGCACGCCGACGGCCTCGCGCGGGTGGTTCTTGCGATGGTTCTTGGACGACATCTCGGCATTGCGGAGCACATGGTAGCCGATGAAGAAGGGGTCGGCGACCTTTGCCGCCCAATTGTCGACCTGGAAGTAGCTGAGCATGTCGACGCCGCGTCCACGGGCATCGGTGTTGACGTCGTTTTCAATGATTGCGGGGATACAGCCGCCGTGCCCGTTGGGATTCATGGCGAGTTTGCCGGGGGACTCAAGGATAAATCGGCCCTGTTCGTCCACACAGGGCACCATTCGTTGCTGGAGAAACCTTACGTTCTGCTCGGCGAGTCCGAAGAACTCGTGCTCCTGAAAGAAAGCCCGCGTGGCGGCGTCGTTGGCCTCGCTGACCATGATGTACCATGGCAACGCACACTCGTAGCGTTTCTGCAAGTTATGTATCTTTTCGGCGTGGAATTCGAACAAGGATTTTCTCGAAACCGGGCCGATGGGATAAGCGCCTTTCGGCCCGCTGAATCCGAGGCGCGTTCCCTGCCCGCCCGCCACGAGAAACAGCCCGACCCGGCCGGCCCTGAGGGCCTCTTCTCCCGCGTCGAAAGCCGCTTTGGCGTCCTGCCGCGCTATGTCGGCGACGGGGATAAGGGGAACAGGTTCGATTTTCTCAAAGGTTTCGGGAGGCGGCTTATTGCGCACCCACTCGTCGATAAGTCGGTTCATGAGCGGGAAGTCAATGCCCTCGATCTGAGCGAGCAGCGCCGCTCGCTGTGATTGGGCAAGTACGTCCCAGAACCGGAGCACGTGTTCCTGGCCATTCGCTTCGAGGCATTGTTTTGCTGTCGACTCGTTGAATGGCATTACGGCCCCAGCCCCCGGAATTGCAGCGGGAATTGCGGGTTCGCCGCCTCGGATTCTGCGCCCAAACGCGTTCAAGAGGATTCCTGCTTCGTGACGAGACCGATGATCGGCACTTTCTCCTGGAACGATTGGTGCCCTGACTTGACCGTGAAGGTGATTTCCTCTTCTTTGCGTCCCGGCACGGCGGTGGGGAGCACTTCGACGTCGAACAAGAACGTGTTGGGGCTTCCGCCCGGTTCGAGCGTGACCTCGAGTTCGTCGGTGCTGTCCCCGAGGTCGACGACTTCAAACGGCCGGTCCCCGGATATCTCGAGGCCGCCGCGTTGGCTTTCGCCCGGGGCCAGGGATCCGAAGAAAAGCCTTCTCTCTGACATTCTGTAAAAGGCCGTTACGTCGGCGATGACGGCAATTCGATAGGCCGGAACCCGCTGACAGGTCAACGCCACCTCGAACGCGGCCCTCAGGGGACCCACAGGCGCATCGGGCAAGATTGTGA
>DUZM01000219.1 GCA_013349485.1 Candidatus Hydrogenedentota bacterium
ACCGCCGGGAACCTGCGCGCCAACTGCGCGGCGGCATTAGTCCGGATCGGATATCCGGAGGTGCTGTTCGAACTCGTGGGCCTCGTCATGGACCCCGAAGTCGAAGCCCGGCGCGGGGCGGTGCGCGCCCTCGTACGCCTCGGCGCCGAGGAAAGCGAGCTGCTGCTTCGAATGAAGGCGCTCGCCCGCGATGCCGAGGCCGACGTACTAGGCGAGTGTTTCTCTGGCCTCATGAACATGGCCCCCGAGCGCTCGCTCCCATTTGTCGCGCGATATCTTGACGACGCAGACCTTGCCGTCGCGGAGTGCGCGGCGCTCGCGATCGGCGAATCGCGCACGCCGGAAGCATTCGCGACGTTGCGCAGGGCCTGGGACAACGACCTCCGCCGCGAATTCAGGCAAATGCTCCTACTGCCGCTGGCCCTGACGCGGCAAGACGACGCCTTCGACTTTCTGCTTGACATCCTCCGCGAAGCCCAACGCGACGCCGCTCTCGCCGCCCTCGACGCCTTGAGACTCTACGCCGGAGATCCGGGACGAGCCGACACCGTCCGGCGGATCGTTGAATGCCGAAAGGACGCTCGCCTCTCACGCGCCTATGTCGAGGCATTCCAACCGGCGACGTGACCCTAATCCGCACTTCGCGCCCTTTCTTGACTCATGTTGTGCGGCTTGTTCAGAATAGCAGTGCGCGAATTGGACCGTTTGCACCTGCATCCACAAACGAAATCGTCGGCAAGTAGGATGCTCATGAGCAAAGTCGCCGTATTGAAGACGAAACCGGAGACGGTTATCGAGGATTATAAGCGCCTGCTCGAGCTGGCGGAGTTTGAGCGACAGGTCCCGAAACATAAGCCGGTCATTTTGAAGGACAACATCTCGTGGCATTTCATGTTCCCCGGGGCAAACACGACCCCGTGGCAGCTCGAGGCCGTTATTCAGTATCTAAGCGATCTCGGGTATAGGGACGTCTCCGCCGTGCACAACCGAACCGTCGTGATCAATGCCGCGCTCGGGCAACGCGAGAACAAACTCGACTGCATCTACAAGAAATACGGCATCCGGGAACGGTGCAACTTCGACCCGGCGGACATGAACTGGGTCGTTTACGAACCCAAAGCCAAAATGCTCGCCTTAGACAAAATTTTCCCGGAAGGCATCCGGATACCCGACTATTTTCTGGGCAAGAGCATCGTTCATCTGCCCACGGTTAAATGCCACATTTACACGACCATGACCGGCGCCATGAAAAATGCATTCGGCGGCCTGCTCAATACGCGAAGACACTATACCCATTCGGTGATCCATGAGACGCTATGCGACCTCTTGGCGATTCAGCAGGAAATCCACACGGGGGTCTTCGCCGTGATGGATGGGACAACCTGTGGAAACGGCCCCGGCCCCCGCTGCATGGAACCCGTCCAGAAGGACTACATTCTGGCGAGCGCGGATTCGGTGGCCATTGACTGCGTTTCGACGCATATGATGGGACATGAGTTGGAAACCGTACCGTGCATCGGCAAAGCCCATGAACTTGGATTGGGAACAGGCCGCCTTGACGAAATCGAGGTCCTGGGCGAGGAGGTCCGGGATGTCGATTTCGGGTTCGAGGTCGGTTCGACGTTTGCCAGCAAGGTCGGCCGCCTGACGTGGTTCGGCCCGTTGAAACGGTTCCAATGGTTGTTCTTCCATACGCCGGTGGTCTATCTGTTTATTCTGGGCTCGTTTCTCTATCACGACTATTTCTGGTTTCCGGTGAAGGGCAGGAAGATCGTTCGCGAATGGTATGAGACGCCGTGGGGTCAACTCTTCGAGTCTTACTGAGATTTCCGACGCGCTGTTCTTTGGGCTCCTCCGCGGCGAGAAGGAAACGCGGGAATGGCAGGAGAACCTGATACGGACATCGAGGCGGTGCGAAACATCGACCAAGTTCTCGCGTTGGTATTGGGCGGGGGACGCGGCACGCGCCTGTATCCGTTGACGGCGTTACGCGCGAAACCTGCCGTGCCGCTGATGGGTCGGCACCGGCTGGTGGATATTCCGCTCAGCAACTGCATTCATTCGGGCGTAAAACACATTTTCGTGCTGACCCAGTTCAACAGTGCTTCGCTCCATCGCCACATCAACCGATCCTACCGATTTGACACGTTTTCGCGCGGATTTATCGAAATCCTCGCCGCGGAACAGACCACCGAGAGCGGCGACTGGTTTCAGGGAACGGCGGACGCCGTTCGTCAGAACCTGCGCCACTTGATGTCCGCCCGGGCCAAGTACTATCTGGTTCTGTCCGGCGACCAGTTGTATCAAATGGATTACCGCGAACTGCTGGCAACCCATATTCGAAATGCCGCAGATATCACCGTGGCCGCGCTGCCGGTATCCCGGGAGGCGACGTCCAACTTCGGTATTCTGCAGGTCAGGAACGACGGTCGAATAGCCTCGTTCATAGAAAAACCTGAGGCAAACACGGAATTGCGTGGGCTGGCCACGCCCGCGAGTGTGCTTGCTCGGCATGGCCTCAAATTCAAGGGACGCCGCTATCTCGCTTCGATGGGCGTGTACGTGTTTTCCGCGAAGGCACTCGAGGCGATCCTCGCCCAGAAACCCGACTGGATTGATTTCGGTCATGACGTTGTTCCGGGGTCGCTCAAGAAACGAAGAGTCTTTGCCCATCTTTTCTCCGGTTTCTGGGAGGACATTGGGACCGTGCGGTCGTATTACGAAGTCAGCATGCGCATGGCGGGCCCACACCCGCCGTTGGAACTCCACGACCCGCGGCACCGGATCTACACCCATCCGCGCTATTTGCCCGGATCGCGTCTGCAGAACGCGTCCATCAAGAATTCCACCATTTGCGAGGGGTCTCACATTGGGAGGGCTCAGATAACGAATTCAATCATCGGGATTCGAAGCGTCATCCAGCACCGCGTGACGATCTCGCGCAGTATTGTGATGGGCGCGGACTTCTACGAAACCAAGGGCAGCAAAGAATCCGTGCCCGTCGGCATCGGAAGGAATTCGGTTATCAGCGGCGCCATCGTAGACAAGAACGCCCGGATCGGCGCCGGCGTCGCGATCCGGGGATCCCGAAGACTCAAAGATCAAGACGGAAACGGGTACGCCATCCGCGACGGCATCGTGGTCGTTCTGAAAGACGCCGTCATCCCGGACGGAACACGTATCGGATAGACTGGACGCCGGCGTTGACGTCGCGCCGCGCCGTGCGGGCTCAATGCGAATTGAAACTCACGTTGACGGTGACATTTGAATCGGGGAACGGCGCAGCGTAGCGCGTCGGAAAGAAGACGCCGGGCGCCGTGCGAGGTCTACCCGATGGCGCGGCATGCCATGGCGGCCGCGATAACGAGCAGAATCGCCGCCATCGCAACTTTGCGGCGCGGCAGCGTGAGCCGGTCGTTAAGCCATATCCCCAAGCGGGCGCCGAGTTGCGCGCCCAAGACGATAGGTATTGCCACGACGAGGTTGACCTGACCGACGGTCCAGGGCATGTTCATTATTTTTCGGGCCGCCAGGTGTCCCGCGGCCCCGGCCGCGCACGTGACGACCATGACGGTGTTCGACAAGGCGACGACGCGCCGGTTGCTGGCCGCGCGCGTCAAGAGGGCCAACGGTACAAACACCGCGCCGCCGCCGATACCCGTGGCCCCGGCGACAAGCCCGGCAGACAGGCCCGTCAATGCCGCAACCCTGTTGCGCCTGCGCGCTTGGCCTTCGTCGACGCGCGTCGCTTTCAAGAAAAGAACCTGAAAAGCGATAAATACGACGAGTGCAATAAAGATCCACGTCACGAGTACGCCGGGAAGAAGTCCCGTGAACCACACGCCCGCGTAGGCCCCGACCATCGACCCGCACGCACAGACCCCCGCAAGCCCCCAGGGCTTGTCCCGCTCACGGCGATTCAGACGCCAGGAGTTGAGCGCTGCGACGAACATGATGATAAACAAGCTGGTGCCTTTGGCCGTGTGCGGGTCCATGCCGGCGAAGATCGCCAGGGCGGGAACCATCAGAATGCCGCCCCCGATGCCCAACGACGCGCTGATAACGCCCACGGCCCACCCCAGCGCCAATGTCCCCAGCCACAGTAATACCGTTTCCATTCAGGTCCCTTTCGCGCGGGTCCGTTGGCGTGTCGCTGGCCGCAATTGTGTGCGACGAGCCCCAGGAATTCAAACACGGCGAGTAGGCGGGGTTCTCCGGCCTGCACATGGCCCTCGACCTGTGGGGAATTGGCGGCGACGCCGCCGCACCCGCAGAGAAGGGATTACGTTGCGGGGCACGGATCATCTTGTCGTCGCGGCCCAATATGAGCGGGACGCTTAGTGTCCCGAATCATTAACCCCTTGGATAGACGTGCGCAGCGTCCTTTGTGACAATACGGACGCATGTCCAAAAGACCAGTCTTCCCGTCATTGCGAGGAGGCGCAAGCCGACGCGGCAATCGCTTATCGGCGACTGACCTGCGCTGAAGTGATTACCGCCTCGATCCCCCGCCCCAGACGGGGGCGCTCCTGGCAATCGCGCGAGACGGTAGCGGCCGCCGGAGAAGGCTTCAGCACTGGTGAAGGTTTACAGAAACGCACGACTTTGTGAAAGAATTTCGCACTCGGGACACGAGCGGTTCCTCGCGGAACTTCGGGAGCGCCTGGCGCGATCCAGACTCCAACGGGGCAAAATCGACTTGTGGCGATCTAGCGGTGAGCGTGCGGGTGAGACCCGGGTTGACCCTTGCTAATGCCTGTGGCACACTCGATTTTCGGCAAGACAGGCTCAGAAGGGCGGGAGAGGGGCGCTGTGAAACATCGCGTGCCAAGGCTTGGGTGCAGTTCTCACATTCCGCTACGCAGGCGCATCGTTATTCCCCTGGATGGGGCGCGGGTCGTGGGCGCACTCGCTCGGACGTTTTCGCGGCGCTTCATCGAGCGGGGCGCGCGGCCTGCTTGCGTCTTCTTGCGCTATGGCGTGCTGCGGTTGTGGGTGCGCGTGCGCAACCGTCTCGGTGGCGTTCCGCGCGTCGAGTGCCCCTGTTGCGGTTGGCGCGGCCAGGATTTCTATCCTCTTGACGTCATTACGTTTTTGGTGCCCCGGGTCTTCTGCCCACACTGCAATTGCCAGGAGCGGCACCGGCTGTTCCGGCTCTATGTCGAGCGGGGCGAACCCGAGTTGCTGCGTCGTGAGGGTCGCGGCCTCCATTTTGCGCCCGTGAGCCACGAGCGCGACTTTTTGGCAAGCAGGGGGACGCTGCGCTGGGTTGCGGCCGACGTATCGCCGCACACGTTGCTCCAGGCGCGTAACCCAAGGTTTCAAGCGGACATACAACGTATGCCGATAACGGACGACGCCTTCTCATGCGTCCTTTGCTTCCATGTGCTCGAACACGTGCCCGACGATTGGGCGGCTACCCGCGAACTCGCACGCGTGCTCGAGCCGGGCGGTACGGCGTATATCATGGTGCCTTTCATGGTGGGCAGTCCCGAGACTGAGGAATGGGGCCGGCCGGATCCTGCCTTGTTCGGCCATCGCCGGGCCTACTCGATGGCGGATTTCGAGGAACGTCTTGCCCCTTTTGAGCACGAGGCGATAGTGCCCACCGACTTCTTGTCTGAAGAACAGGCCTACCGGTATGGTATTCCAACGGACAGCCAGGTTATCTACCGCTGCGCAAAGAAGATCGACCCGCCCGAACCCGCGTGCGCAGAAAGGTGCGCACCGGGATCGTAAACGGGTATGATGATGGCCGATGCGCCCAATCGTTGCGGAATCCTGGTGATATTTGTGCGATGTGGATACGCGCGGGAAGTGATTGTCGCGTCGCGCGCCCGTCTGCGGCGAGGTCGCTCTTTGCGATGACGGGTAGGCGTGGCCTTGCGGGCACCGTGTCCGGCACGGAGGAATTGGGCGCCGCTGGCGGCTTGTCCGCCGGTACAGCGCTTACTATCTCTAAACGAGTGAACAACGGCAAACGATGAGGTTGCCCTCCTTGAAACGCGTTGGCGGGAGCGGCCGACTCAGACTAACGGGAGGCAGCCCCCTGGAACCACCGAGGCGCCGTTTCCGCGTCGTGCAGGCGTTACGCCGGACCTTGAAGGCGTTGCCGTGGCTGCTGTTGGCGGCCACGCGCTGGGCGGCGGCGGACCCGCCGTCCGCTTCTCTGGCATACGAGGGCGCGCCCTTGCCCGGTGGAGGCATCCCCATCCTGCCCCAACGGTTGACCCGGCTTCACTTCGCGCGCCTGCGGAACACGCCGCGCGCGGCGCTCGAGATCCCGCTGGACAGCCAATGGCAGACGAGCCGGCCTGTAGCGGTGGCGGTGGAAGACGGGGCGCTTAAGGCTCGTTCACGCGGCCGAGGAATTTTCCTGACCCGACCTTTCCGCGTGGATGCCGCGCGGTTCAACACGCTTCGGGTGCGGATGCGCGTAAATCGAGGCGCGAAGTGCGCGTTTTCGTGGCAAAGCGATATCGAGCCGTATCTGAACGGGAACCCGGGCGTAGACGTGCCTCTGTTCCCCGGCGACGAGTTTCATACCTATGCTTTCCCGTTGGACGCCTCGAGCGCGCCCACGTGGTGCGGCAACATCAAGCGGATCCGGTTCCTGGCCTCGGATCAACCTTCAGAAGCCGTCATCGAGGCGATGGAACTGGCCTATGAACCCCCGAAAGGGCCACATCGCCTAACCATCCATTCAGAGACCCACGAGGCCCTCCTCGGCGCGCAGGCGCCTTGGCCGGTGACGGTGCCGCCTGCGGGCGTTCTCGAGACCCATATAGGCATGGGGCCTCGGGCGTGGGAACGGCGGGTTGCCGACGGCGTGCGGTTCCGGGTGCTGTTGGATGCGGAGGACACTCGAGGTGTCGTGCTTCTCGAGCGAGAGCTGAGGCCGCGCGACGTTGAGGCCGACCGCCGGTGGATGCCGTGCCGGGCGGACCTGAGTCCGTACGCTGGCCAGGAGGTGGTGATCCGTCTCGAGGTGGACGGCTTGACGTCCCCGAGCTTTGACTATGCCTATTGGGGCAACCCCATGGTCTACAGTCGTCAGGCGGCCTCCGACGCGACGCCGGTGTTTCTTATCTCGTGCGATACGCTCCGCGCCGACCACGTGTCATGTTACGGCTACGAACGCGAGACCACGCCGCATCTTGACGCGTTCGCAAACGAGGCTGTGCTTTTCAAGAGCGTCATCGCGCCCGAGGTCTGGACGCTTTCGTCCCACATGACGATGCTGACAGGGCTGTATCCTAAGCGCCACGGCGTCACCCACTCCGCAAACCTGGCCGAAGAATCGGTTACCTTGGCTGAGACCCTCAGCGACGCCGGGTACTTGACCGCAGGCCACGTTGGGCATTGCTGGTGGCTCTTGCCTTCCAGGGGCTTTGCGCAAGGATTTGACGAGTACACCATGCCGCCCCGGGAAGACAATTTCCGCGACGTTTTCGCCGTCCACACTGTCGCGCAAGACTGGCTTGGCACTCACCCCTTGCCGAACGTCTTCACGTTCTTGCACAACTACGACATTCACAGCAAATTCGCAGAAGGCGGTTACGACGCTCCGTACTATCCGCCCGGCCCCGAGTTCCTCCATTTTGCGAAGGCGTTTCCCGATCCGCCGAGTTTCGCCCGTGACGGAGGAAACCGGTGGCGCGCGTCGGGACTCCTTGGCGCCGTCCGGCACTACGGCTTCGAGATCACCGAGGAAGAACGCGACTATATAGTAGCCTTGTATGACGACTGCATTCGTGCGGTCGATCAGGCCATCCACGATTTCTTCGAGGAGCTGCGCGCATTGGGGCTCTATGAACGCGCCCTCATCATCGTAACCGCCGACCACGGCGAAGAATTCGGGGAACACGGATGGTATCTCCACGACCAAATCTACGAGGAATGCTGCCGCGTGCCGCTGCTGATCAAGTTTCCTCATGGCCGGTTTGCCGGGCGGCGCGTCGCGGACATGGTCGAGTTAACCGACCTGTTCCCCACCATACTCCGCGTGCTCGGCATAGAATCCTCTGTTCCCACCGACGGGCACGACCTCGTGGCGTTGCTCGAGGGCCGCGCCGAGCCCAAACGGTTCGTATACACGACGAAAAGCCATATTCTCCGCTACGCGGTTGCCACGCCCACCTGGAAACTCCATCGCGCCAATCGCGCCGAACCGTTCGAATTGTATAATCTCGTCGAAGACCCCCGAGAAGAACGGAATCGCTACGAGGACGTACCCCAAATCGCCGCCGAACTGCGCGACGCACTCGAAGGTTTCTTTGCGCCCTCGACGGAAGGGTGGCATTTTCACTTCATCGGCGGAGCGCTCGACTCGAGAGTACGGCTGACGTTCCGAACCGACGAGCCCCTCGCGAATGCCGAGCTGCTCTATGCAAAACCGCTTGCCCCCAATCTGGACACGATGACGTTGATGGAGAACGGCGACAGCGTCACGGCCGATTTGGCGCTTACGAGCGCCGACCGAGACGAGATCCTGGCTCGTCCTTTCTCCTCGCGGCAAAAGGGATTCGTTTCCGTGGCATGCACCCGCGAACTCACTACGATCGTCGACGGCGCCGCGTCGCACCCCGCAAGGGTCTATCGGGAAGTCCTTGATCCGGTTGCGTCCGAATTCGCCAAGCCTGACGAGGAGTCGCTTCGCAAGGGCCAGGCGCCGAAACTGTTTATATGGTACGAGGCCCCGAGCGTGGAACGAACCCGCGCCGAGGAACTGCCCGAGAACGCCGTCGAGCATTTGCGCGGGATCGGGTATCTCGATTGACAACCCGTTGGAGGCTACCATACCCATCGACCTCGAAAAAGGGTACGCGAAACTATACGCCCTCGAAGAGGCCGAGCATTTCGTCTATTGGGGGCGGCAGAAAGCCCTGGGCAATCTTGTAGGCGGGCTTTTCAAGAGTGGAACCCGCATACGCGCATTAGACATCGGCTGCGGCACCGGGTACATCTTGACGCGCCTGCAATCACGTGGGGCTGCCGCAACGGGCATCGAATGCAACCCTGTTGGGCTCGCCATGACAAAACGGCGAGGGATCAGGCGCATTGTCAACGCGTCTGCCGGCGCCGTGCCGTTCGCCGCCGCAGCATTCAACCTGGTGTTGGCCCTTGACGTATACGAACACATTGCCGATGACGTTGGCGCCATGAGGGAGGCGTTTCGGATTCTCGAACCGGGGGGGAGTCACGTGGTATTTGTCCCCGCCTCGAAGGCGTTATGGGGCAAAGCGGACGTCGTGCAGGGGCACCGCCGCCGCTACTCGAGACGCGAGCTTGCCGAGAAGTTGCGGCGCGCGGGCTTCTCCGTCCGGCGGATCACGCGGCTTTTGCCCACGTTGTTTCTGCCCGCATTGATCGCGCGCACTGCCGAACGCCTCTTCTCTCGGTTGAGGCCGGATTGGGAACCAAACCTGATCGAGCGGGGCGTGCCGCCGCGGTGGCTCAATGCCGCGCTCCAGCGCCTGGTAAGAGTCGAGGCGCGTCTGGCGGCGCGATATGCGTTGCCGTTCGGCGTAACGCTCGTCGCCGTCGCGGCCAAGGAATCGGACTCGGCGTGACGGGACCTGGACCTCAGCCGCTTGTCGCGGTTTGCGGCGTACTCCGCGCTCTGATACCATCCAAAATCGTGTGCGGCAACTCACAGGCACGACGATAAGGCGGGGCGGCGTTGCCGGAAACGAAGAACAACCATACGGACTGCGCGGAAGAAACGCGGGCGCTGACGCCCAAGCAGCGTCGGGCCATTCTGACCCTTATCGTTATTGCAGGCGCGGCGCTCCGTCTCCACAAACTCGCCGCTCAAGGGCTCTGGTATGACGAAGTCTCGACGCTCATAGCGGCTACGGTCGTGGACAAGTTTATGGTGTTCCTCCGGCCCGAGATGCCTCTCGAGCCGCCGCTTTTTCCCCTCCTGACACGTGTGTGGCGCGCCATCATCGATGGCACAACGCATCTATCGCCCGGATCGAATGCGTATGACTTTGCCTTGCGGCTGTTGCCTTGTATTATCGGCGTTGTGTCCATTCCACTGGCGTTTCAGACGTGCCGCGCGTTGCTCAAGGACGAAAGAGTCGCGCTTCTTGCCGCATTCTTGACGGCGATTTCCCCATTCCAGATCTTCTACGCGCAAGAACTTCGCGGTTACACCTTGCACGTCGTCCTGGGACTCGGCGCCCTCTTCTGTTTTGTAAGGTGCCTCGAGGGCGCGACCCGCCGTTATTGGATCGGCCTGACCGCCTTGCTGGCCTTGTCTATTTGGAACCATTTCTACTCGGTGTGGATGCTCGCAGCCGCCGACCTCTATTTTCTGGCGACCTTTAAGGCCCATCGGGAG
>DUZM01000110.1 GCA_013349485.1 Candidatus Hydrogenedentota bacterium
AAAGCCGCCGAGTCGTTAGTCCAAAAACGCGTTGCCCGACTGAAAAAGGAAGCGTTACGGGCTGTGGACGCAAAGCTTAAGCGAGATATCCAAGCGGCCGAGCAAGCCAACGACGTCACGAAAGTCAACACGTTGATGGTGGAGCATTTGAAAGTGGCGCAGCAAATTGACAGCTTCAGCACGGTTTAGGGCCGTTGCGCCATGCCAAAGGCGCGACGTATGCATATACTGCCTAACGTTTGGACAAACCTTGTGAGAACGACAAGGGCGTGTGGACGAGGTTAATTATGGCCGGAAACGCCAAAACCAAAATTCAGATCCCCAAACGCGCAACCAATCGGAACGAGGGCAAGAAAAGGGCCCTCGAACTGGCGAGGAGCAAAGACGGAAAGCTGACGTATGACGACCTCAACGAGATCCTCCCGGAAGAAGCTTCCTCCGAGGAAATCGATGAGATTATGCTTTCGCTCAGCGGCATGAATGTCGAGATAGTCGACGAACTCAAACTCGATTCCGAAACCAAACGACGACAAGAGCAGAAAAAGGCGGCGGACATGAAGGCGCAACTCCGGAAGGAAGCCACCCATAGCCGCCACGAACGCGCCGACGACCCCGTGCGGATGTACCTGCGCGAAATGGGCCGCGTCCCGCTCCTAACGAAAGAACAAGAGGTCGCCATCGCAAAGCGCATCGAGGCCGCTGAAAACGAGTTGACCGACGTGCTATTCAACACGCCGTACACGCTCAAAGAGGTCCAGATGCTCGCCGCGCGTATTCTGGCCGGACGCCTCAACTTCGCCCAGATTACGGATATCGAAGAACCGAAAGCGCAAGACAAGTTCGTCAGAGGCTTACCCGCTCTCTTAGACGAGATTGCCGCGTGTGACCGATTGATCGAGGCACAGGAAAAACGCGCCCACCGCGCAAACCTCTCCGCAAAAAGCCGCGAGAACATCCGGAAGCGCGTACGCGGCATTCGCGGACAACAGGTGGCCGCCATCCGCAAGTTTCATCTCAAAACAAAAGAAATGATGAAGATCGCCCGCAAAATAAAGGGATTAAAACGGCGCATCGCCACGGCCCGGGACGAGATCGATCGGGTCGAAAGGGAAGTGGGCCACACCGCGCCCAGAATTCACGCCATGGCCGTGAAACTGCGTCGTGCCGCATCCGCCGCGAAAACGCTTGGGGTCGACAAAGATATCATCCTCGACGCCGAGCGCAGGCTGGCCCTGGCCCAGCGCAAAGTCGATCAAATCCAAACCGATACAAGACTCGACACCGATGCGATCACCGCCTTGATTGACACCATTCGGGACAAAGAAGAGAAGATTTACAAGGCCAAGATGGAACTTGTCGAAGCCAACCTCCGTCTTGTGGTAAGCATCGGAAAGAAATACACAAACCGCGGCATGTCCTTCCTGGACCTCATCCAAGAGGGCAACATCGGCCTTATGAAAGCGGTCGACAAGTTCGAGTATCAGCGAGGCTACAAGTTCAGCACCTATGCCACCTGGTGGATTCGACAAGCCATCACCCGCTCGATTGCCGACCAGGCGCGCACCATCCGAATACCGGTCCACATGATCGAGTCCATCAACAAACTCGTGCGCACGCAGCGGCGCCTCGTGCAGAAATACGGCCGCGAACCCAGCGCGGAAGAGATCTCGCACGAAATGGAGATGTCCACGGACAAAGTCCGAAGCATCCTCAAGATCGCCCAAGAAGCCATCAGCCTCGAAACGCCCGTCGGCGACGACGGCGATAGCAGCTTCGGCGACTTCATCGAGGACAAGAGCGCCGAGTCGCCTGCAAACGCCACCGCGTTCAGCGTATTTCAGGAAAAACTCGACGAGGTCTTGAGCACACTCACCGAACGTGAGGAAAAGGTCTTACGACTGCGATTCGGCCTCGGCGACGGCTATCCGCGCACGCTCGAAGAAGTCGGCAGCGTGTTCAACGTTACCCGGGAACGCGTCCGTCAGATCGAAGCCAAGGCCCTGCGCAAAATGCGCCATCCGACCCGCGCGCGCGAACTCAAGTCGTTTGTCGAATGGAGCCTCAATCTGACGTAATATTTTCCCGAAACCCCTGGGCCCGTAGCTCAGTGGTCAGAGCAGGTGACTCATAATCACTTGGTCGTAGGTTCGACTCCTACCGGGCCCACCACTGAAAATAAAGGACTTGCGAAGGCTCGCAAGTCCTTTTCTTATGCCAAGAACCGGAAATGTTGCAATAATGTTGCAATCACGATTCAATGTGCTACACTTTCCTCGTTTGCTGGCAGCGTTTCTGACCAGTACAAACGCACCTACAATTGAACGCCCGCCAAGCTGAATAGCCACTCACCGCGACGGGCTGAACCAGACGCCTATCAGGGAAGCGACAAGGCCTAGCGTCTTCCCGCGCGTCCTCGAAAGCAGTCTATCAGGGCTCACATTATGGAACGTCTCAACGAAGCCGGCAAGAAGCGGTACACCGTTGTGATTCGCCGGCGAGGGCATCCCCCCAGACCGCCACGTTCGGCAGCCTGACCAAAGCGAAGACATGGGCGCGAAACACCGAAGCCGCGATTTCCGAAGGCCGCCACTTCAAAGCGGCCGAGTCCAAGAAGCACACCTTGGGGGAGTTGATAGACCGGTATATCAAGACCGTGCTCCCCGAGAAGAGCGCAAGCAGCAAATACTCGCAAGGGATTCAGCTGCGCTGGTGGAAGAGGCACCTGGGCAGCTATGTTTTGGCGGACGTGACCCCTGCTGTCTTGGTGGAACACCGCGGCAAACTCGCTCGTGAATCAACATCGCGGGGTCCCAAGCGTTCCCCAGCAACCGTGGCCCGCTACATGGCCGCCTTAAGCCACTGCTTCACGGTGGGCATGAAAGAGTGGGGCTGGCTCGATGATAACCCTATGCGGTTTGTTTCAAAGCCGAGGGAAGGGAAAGGCCGGGTCCGTTTCCTGGATGACGACGAACGGGGGCGCCTGCTTAAGGCCTGCCGCGAAAGCCGAAACCCTGACCTGTATACGGTTGTCGTGCTGGCATTGAGTACAGGCATGCGCCGCAGCGAAATCCTAGGGCTCACTTGGCGAGATGTCGACCTGGGCCGGCAGATCACCGCCGTCACGGACAGCAAGAACAACGACAGTCGCGCCGTACCGTTGACGGGACACGCGTACGAGCTGATGACTGCCCGGGCGAAGATCCGCCGCATCGACACAGACTTGGTGTTCCCCGCACCGGCAAAACTTCGCCAAAGACCTCGGCCCGTCGATATTCAATCGGCGTGGGATTGGGCCGTGGAACGGGCTAAGCTCGAGAACTTGCGCTTCCATGACCTACGGCCTTGCGCCGCCACGTACTTGGCGCAGTCCGGTGCCAGCCTTTCCGAGTTGGCGGCGACCCTGGGCCATCGGACGCTTGAAATGGTCCGCCGATACCAGCATCTAACCGCCGGACACACGTCACCCGTGGTCGAAAAGATGAACCGGCGCATCTTCGGCTCCGAAGCCAACAGCGCCCAAACCAAAGGGAGGGCATAAACGTGGTGAAGAAGGGCGAGACGGCGCAAGATATGATATCGAGATGGGTGCGTGAGGGTAATAAGAGGCAAGAAGAGGCCATGAAGGGCCGACCTCCCCTGAGCCGTCAATTGAATCACAGGTTATGCCTCCCTCGAGGGGTCCTTCGCGTCCCTGTCTCAGGCCCGATGGAAATGCTGAAAAGGCGGCCTCTGCTGCACCAAATCCGGACTACGAACACTGGAAAAGAGTGCCGCTATGGACTCTGTGCGAGGCAGGCAGCCTGCTTTGCGACAAGGAGCCATTGGGCAGCAAGTTGTACGAAGTGAATGGCCGCTGGACAGAGGAAAAAGGCCGGGTGTATCAGTTGCTCCTTAGAGCTGCCGATGATCGTCTTCTGGAACGTGCCGATGTAAGTGACTCCCCGAACGCGAACTTCTGGGAATTCAGGAATACCGATATCGTAAGCTACTACGCTACTATGCATCGCGAATTGCCGATGTTGTTGCGGTCATTTCTTTCCTCTGAGACTGTTGGCGCTGATGGACAGACTGTCGGTATGTCCATACTAACTATCGATCGAGTTGTAGACATATGTACTCTGATGAGATATACTGCCATTGTCAGTCGTAAAGAGCATAAAGGAGCTTAAGGATGTCACACGTGAATATTGAGCAACTCGCTAGAATCATCGCGTCATCCAGAATCCCTACGCGGTCTCGCAAGAGCGAGCAGACCACCAGGCGCATCGCGTTGGCTGCACAGGGAACATCCCTGGGTATGCCATCGCACAGATACGATGCGGCGCAAGTAGCAAGGGGAAGAGCCATGGATGAGACCACAAGCGTTGAAGACACGACCGAGACCGCACTGGCTCCAGCGCGGCGGCTCTTGACAGTTCGCCAGTTCGTGGAGCGTCATCATTGGGCCACCGAGGGCGCTAATATTCCACAGACGCGAGAACGGATTCGATGCCTGTATCCACCGTATCAGCCGTCGGGTACTTATCGATGAGAACGCATTTTTCGCAAGGCTCGACGCGAGGAACCGCATCAACCATTAGGACGAGAAGCGTCGATGCAGCTACAGGAGTTATTGGCCAGACTGTCCAGGGTCAAGAAGTCTGCGGCCGGGTACACGGCCCGGTGTCCCGCTCACGATGATCGCCGCAACAGGCTCAGCGTCGGTGAAGCGGACGGGAAACTCCTTCTACACTGGCACGCCGGCTCTGACAACGCGGCCATTGTCGCAGCGCTGGATCTAGGAATGGCCGATCTGTTCACCGCGCCGACCGAGCCGCAGAAACGTATCGTGGCCACCTAGGACTATGTCGATGCCGCCGGCACGTTGATCTATCAGGTTGTCCGGTTCGACCCGAAAGACTTCCGACAACGGCGCCCTGACCCGAACGTCAAGGGCAAATGGATATGGAACCTGACCGGCGTTTCAACCCGGGAACAACTTATTAAACTTGCCCGGGCCGCGTTGGCCAACCCGGACCCCGACCCGCCGTTGCCGGAACCTAGCGAAGCCAAGCCAGTCCAAGACGAACGCAACTTCTTGCCATATGCTGAACCGCTCCGAATTGCTGCACTTGCCGACACGGGAACTGCTATCGCCAACGCGGTTGTTCTTCGGCTCCAATGCGGTGCCTTATCCGTTCGTGCCCGATGCGCCAAAGCCCGCGCAATGGCTTTCTTTTCTCACATCGTTGTTTGAGGACGACGACGAGTCTATAGACACTTTGCAGGAGTGGGCCGGTTACTGTCTCACGGCAGACACAAGCCAGCAGAAAATGATTATGTTCGTAGGGCCGAAGCGGAGCGGGAAGGGCGCTATTGCCAAGGTGCTTACGGCAGTGCTGGGGCAATCAAACGTTGTAGCGCCCACTTTCGCGAGTCTTAACCACCGGTTTGGCCTGCAAGATCTGCTCAACAGATCCTTGGCAATGATTCCGGACGCCCGGCTGTCCCAACGTAATGACCAGGCTATAATCGTGGAACGCCTTCTCCCAATTACTGGGGAAGATCTGCAAACGGCTGACCGCAAAAACAAGTCCTCGGTTACCACAAGGCTTCTGACGCGCTTTATGATCTTGACCAATGAACTGCCCAGACTGACTGATATCAGCGGCGCCTTCGCCTCGAGGTTCGTCATACTCTCACTCTGGAAAAGCTTTTACGGAAAGGAAGATCGCACGCTGTGCCCAGTGTCCGGTCTCGCCGAGTTGCTCTTGGCGTTTTGCCCGTGTCGCTCGCAATGGACAGCACGGTAACGCGCCCAATTCAAACGTCTGTCGCGCCTATGTTGATTCATTCTTCGGACGCCAGAGCTGTCCCACCGCCTCGTCCAACGCGCTGGAATCGTCTGACCCGTTGGCGTGAAAGCTTGATGCCAGAAGTGTAGAAATCGCTTGAAGCGGCCTAACCCCCCAAAGGACGGGGCATCACCGGCCGCTTCATGGCTTCGCCACCGCGATTTCCGGTATGGCGATTTCTTCCTAAGCAATCCGGCTCGACGATAGGAAACGCGCCCAGTTCTTCGGCAGAGCCATTGTCTCTGACCACGCCCATAGGACGTGCTATGCCGGATTGCCATCAAGCCCATGGGTTCAGCCTGCCAGACTTGTCCGCGTCTTTCTCTCGCCAGCACTCAGAAAGATTGCAGCCACAGCCGCGAGTAACAGAATGTCGCATCCGGCACTGTGAAGCGGGTTGTTTGAAGACGGCGCAAGTGGTCCCCCAAGACATCCGGGCCGGCGCGCTTCACCCTCCCCTTCACCTTCGCCCTCACCTTCGCCCTCGCCCTCGCCTTCACCCTCGCCTTCGCCTTCACCCTCGCCTTCGCCTTCACCCTCGCCCTCACCCTCGCCCTCGCCTTCGCCTTCGCCTTCGCCCTCGCCTTCACCCTCGCCTTCGCCCTCACCTTCGCCTTCACCTTCTCCTTCGCCTTCGGCGCCGGAGGTGGTGAGAGCAAGATCGGCTTCACATAAGCCTCCTTCGGTTACTGTGGCCGTAACGCTCCCCGTCGCGTAGCCGGCGGCAGTGCCCGTCAGGGTGTACGTGTCGGCATCAAGTCCCGCTATGAAATACACGCCTTGCGATGTGGATTTTGCGGTATACGCCGCCGCCGTTGTCACGCTCGCGTTAGCAATAGGCTCCTGTGTTGAGGCATCCAGAACACGCCCTGTGACCGCGCCCGGGATGCCCAGACCCGTAAAATCGGTCTCGAAACTTCGCACCGCGTTGGTGGCAGGACTGGCACCGTACGGATCCACGGGTATGACCCGCCAGTAGTAGGTCTGCAAGTCTTCGATGCCGTCTTCGACCGCATCGAGCAGAACCACGGTGCTTTGGAGGCCCTCTTTTACGATCATGCCCATCGTAAACGCGTCGTCTTTGGCAAGTTCGAGCCGGTAGGTGACCGTGTCGCCGTCCGGGTCAGTTGCCTCACCCCAGGCGAAATAGACATAGGCCGCCATGCGGGCGCCGTTCTCGGGATAGAAGAGCGAGACCGCTCCCGGGGCCTGATTTTCGTCCAAGGCGCGATATACGGTAGTCAGCATGTGCGTGCTGGTCTCGCCGGTGAGCCCGTCAGTGATGTAGTAGAAGATCTTATAGGTGCCGGGATCCGAGAAGATGGTTCCCAAATCGGACCACCGCAAAAGCCCACTATCTAGATCGGAAGTGGCGGGATCATAATCAAAGACGGGCATCTCCACATATTCTTGGGAGTCCGGATTGGTGGCATCGGCCACGCTTGAGCCAGCGTAAGACGGCGTCTTAATCTCGAGCCAGGCACGATCGTCTTGGATAACGCTCTGGTCTGCTTTGGCGAACAAGTCTATGGGGCTGTCCGGGCCGATCGTCTGCGCCACGGTAAGCCATCCAACGGAGTCACCGGCGTTGACACCGTAGCCCAGGACCACCTCCTGAGCGCGGGCGCCATCTTCGCCCGGCGTGTGGGAGAGGGTACCGTCGCTGCCCGTGCCGTCGCCGTTATCGTCGAGAAGCGGTGTTTGGCGCCGGGTCGCCTCGGTACCGCTACTACTCGATGCCGTGTACTCAGCGATCTTCTCAGACGCCGACTCGAACGCCTCTTTGAGTGTCTTGCCAGCTCGCGCCCTGCGGAAGAACTCAGTCACAAACGCCTCGCCGTCGCGCACACCGTCCGCTGGGTCGATCACGCCTCTGTGCGACGCCTCGTTAGAAGCGCAACTGGCCACAACCACGCGGCCTTCGCCCGAGACCAAGGGGACAAAGCTGCCGGAGTGGCATGCACCGTAGATGAGGATGATGTCCACGTCAGCGATCTCGTCCCCGATGCCTGCCTCAAGGGTAGCGAAATATCCGTCGAGTTCTCCGGCCGTGATAACGCGATCCTCACCATAGCTGTCCGAAAAGAGATAGAACTTCTCGGTGCTGCCGTGGTCGATCATGACGACATAGAGCGGCGCAGGCGCGGCGCGGATCTTGTCGAGCGACCACTCCTCGATAGCGTAGCGGAGGTCTTCTTGTGTCGGCGCAGTCACATCAACCAATATGTCCGCGTCGAGCGTTCCCCCGTCGGGCGTCTCGCGCAAGTAGTAAATGTCGTTGTTTGTCTCGTCATCAGCGAAACCGCGCTCACGAAACCCCCGATACACAAAGTCGGCCGTCTTCGTATGTTCTGGCTGCCCCTCGCCGTCCTCATCCAGCTTGCCGAGGACGATCACCGCATATCCGGCGCGATCCTTGATCGTCAACCGCACGGAGTCCGGTTCGTCATACGCCATCGACGTTGAGCGCAGAAGGTTCTCGTCGCCCCCGAATTCTGCCTGGAACTGCCAGGTACCCGCGGAATCGAAAACGATCCCGGCCCCTACGAACGCTTCCGCCCTAAATTCCGCCACGCCGGCACTGTCTGTGAGGGCCTCGACGGGACCGGCAGCGCTTGTGTCTGGTTTCTTCAGCCACAACTTGACAGTCCTTCCCTTCAACAGCTCGGATAGTCCATCGGGAATCAAGGCCGTCAGCGTAGCTGTGGCCTCGAGGCCGTCAAACAACAACGGTGCAGACGACGCGTTCAACTCGAGCGACAGTGCCGGCTGAGCTTTTAGCACCGTAAACGCCACGGGATCGCTCTCTGCGCCGTGATAGGCCGAGTCTCCTGGAAAAACTGCCGTCAAAATCCACGGAGTGCGTCCCTCCGACGCTTCTGTGGGGTAGAACCGAAGGGAATATGTGTTACCGCCGATTGCCGTGGCCGACGGGAAATCGGCACTGACGATGCCGGCCGGGGAGATCGTGACAAACGACACAATCGTACCCATCCCTTCGGTGCCGGTGATTGCGCCGGACACCGTGACGGCCTCGCCCAGCCGAACCGTCGAGCTGTCCAGCTCGGCCGTTATCGTTGAGCTTTCTCGGACCCGCACGGTATCGTCGTCCGAGGGGCCATAGAGCGATCCGTCGTACGGGCTGACCAGACACTTCCAGAACTCGCCGCCTGCCGTGTGGCTCGAACTAAGCCTATTGATCACGCTCTCAGTCGTGGTTGTTACTTGAGGGCCAAAGAACGACACGCCGTTGGTGGAAGAAAACCACTCAAATCGGTACTGCACGGTATCGCCGTCCGGGTCGGCCGAGAGAGCGATCACCTCGCACACAAGATCGTCACTAGAAACCGGATCCGCAGGCGTAACCGCCACAAGGCAGCCGGACGGGGGCTCGTTAATGTAGTTCACGTTGATCTGAAAGTGGGCGACCTCCAACGACAGGTTCCCGAGCGTGTCTTCACCAACGACGTGGAAATAGTACGTGCCATCGGCAAGGTCCCCTATAACAAAGCCGCGTTCGGACGTGTAAGCGTCGTTTGTTGTAGGAACCGTATCGGGGTGTTTGTCAAAGACATAGTAATGGCGCGGCAGATCCTCATCAGGCACCCCCTCGTCCCGCCAGGTGAAAGCCGCCGTACGCTCGGGATAGGCCACAGCAGGATCGGGGTGCGTTGGGCTGGCAATCTGTGGCCCCAAGGCGTTTACAAGGAAGAGGTAGTGGCCGGAAATGTCCAGTGGCTCAGAGGATGCATCGAACGCCGTTACGTTGAGCCACCACCGGCCGTGTCCCACCTGAGCCGGGTTGACGCCGAGTTCGCTTGTGATGTCAGGCGTATCGCTCCCCAGTCTTAACGGCGCAGCATCGATGGACCAGAAGTAGCCCTCGACGTCCCCAGCGGGCTGGTCCCAAGAGAAGGCTGGGGAATCATTGTTGTAGTAGGTTGCCCCGGAGGGATGAGTTGTGCACGCGACAGATATGACGCCGAAACTGCTGTCGGGGGAGAACATGTCCGCAAACAAGATCAGCTCCTCGTACCCAAAGGCGCCGTCTTGGTCTTCGTCCTCGACCAGGGAAACAGTGCCGTTGGCATCGGTGTCCTCGAACGCATCGGGCGCGCCGTTGCCGTTGAAATCCTCGAAAGCGTCCGGTGTGCCATCGCCATTGAAGTCCTCAAAGGCATCGGGCACGCCGTTGCCGTTCAGATCCTCAAACCCGTCCGGGGTGCCGTTCCCATCAGTATCTTCAAAGGCATCCGGTTTTCCGTTGCTGTCGGAATCTTGGAAGGCGTCCGGCGCCCCGTTGCCGTCGAAATCCTCGAAAGCGTCGGGCGTGCCGTCGCCGTCAAGGTCTTCGTAGGCATCG
>DUZM01000203.1 GCA_013349485.1 Candidatus Hydrogenedentota bacterium
ATCCGCCTTGACCTTGCCGGTGTCGATGGCGGCTTCGCTGACGGCAAACGTGCGTTTGTAGTCCGCGTTCGGCCGCTCGTTGATGTGGCGCCGGCCACGAGCATCGGCTTCGCGGGCGGCATGGCCGACAAGGGTCAGCTCGCCGTCTTTCAGTTCCAGCTCGACGCCGTCCTTGGCGACGCCGGGGAGTTCGGCCTCGATAATCACGTCATGCTCGTTGTCGATTACGTTGACTCGAGGGAGTACATACATCGGTGTTTCTCCTTATCAAGGAAAACGGGACGGGCCGCCTGGGCCGCGTCCCATTTTCCCTTATTTGAACTTCACTTGGATATGTTTCGGTTTCGCTTCTTTGCGCTTGGGCAGCGTGACGCGAAGGACGCCGTCCTCGAACTTCGCGTCGACCTTCTCCGCTTCGAAGCCGCCCGGCACCTCGAACGACCGTTGGAACGAACCGTAGCGACGCTCGTACCGATGGTGTCCCTTTTCCCTCGCCTCATGTTCCTGCTTCCGTTCGCCCTTTAAGGTAATGACATTATCGACCGCAGTGATCTCAACGTCGTCCTTGTTGAGCCCGGGCAGGTCGGCTTCGAGGGTGTAGGCCTCATCGGTTTCCGTCAAATCGACCGCGGGCGACCACGCGCCCAGACGCCAATCACCCTCGCCGGCCAATTCAGCAAATAGCCGGTTGAACTGCCCCTCGATGTCGCGCAGTGCGCTCCACGGGGCCAATTCGCCTCGATTTCTCCAACGTACCAGAGCCATGACACATCCTCCTTTCTTACTCTGCAACCGGCCGGGGACCCGGCCATAGGTTTTGCTTGATTCAACTGCATCCGTTTAGATGAGAGCAACCGGCGTGCCAAAACAGATTATTCTTCTAACTCGTTCATTGATAATAGGTTGTGTCATAGCTGGGCACGCCGCGGCGGGAAGACGCCCCCCAAACGTTGCATTTTGAAAGCCAGCGTGATTCTTTTCGAAGCGACGCATAGTCTGCATCGTGGGAAGGCTTGTTGTGTCAACGCCGCGCCGGACTCGCAGAGACATCATCGAAATCGGGGCTGATCGCGGCTCTGGAAAACGATTGACTATCATGTGCGAGTTGTGCTAGACTTTGGATGCGATGCAACAGGTTCTACTGTAGGGCTTTACACTTGGAGGAACGCCTTGTGGCAAGGAAAAGGCGAGTTTGGATCAAAGGGATTTGCGCACTGGCTGTGATTTCGCTGACGGTTTCGTCTGCATCGGTTTTTGCCCAGAGCTACGACCCCGACGATGAACTGCCTGTCCCGACCAAACTGGAAAAGGTCATGACCAAACTGGGCCGGGGTCTCAGCAACCTTTTCTTGGGCGTAGCGGAAATCCCGGTCACGTGGGACGCCAAGCTAAAGCGAGGCAAACCCTTGAGTTATCTGCTGACCGTCGCCCCCGTTATGGGAACGACGCGGGCCGTGATGCGGATGGGAATCGGCGTCTATGAAATCGCGACTTTTGCCTGGCCCACCAACAAACAGAAGAACTTCGAGGCAATTCTCGAGCCGGAATATATCTTCTAACCGGGGAGTGCCCCTGTTCCGTACGCCCGCTCGCGACCGTCTTGGGAGGATAACTGCACCTCTCTTATGATTAAGTGGCAGAAGCAAGGGGAAGCCGTTGTGGGACCTGTAGTCCTCGGGGACGGGCAGCCGGCCACGGTCGTACTCGTGGGGACGCGCCAGAATCCCAAGGGCGCAGCCATCGTCCTTACACCGGAAGATAACGGCCCGCTGAAGACCACGCCGCTGAACGATGCACTGGGCCGGCTCGACCCGGCCCAGGTGATTGATATCGTATGCGTGCAGGAGCGGATTTTCGGCAACAGCGGCCTGCCGCCGGCTGAACTACCGTGACAGAACCTCGTGACATCGACGCCCTCTTGGACGAGGTAGTGACGCTCCCGAGTCTTCCGAGCACGGTTGCGCACATTACGGAATTGGTAAATGACCCGGATTGCTCGTTGACGGCCGTCGGACGCGCAATCTCGGTTGATCCCGCCATCGCGCTGAAGACCCTTCGCTTGGTGAACTCGGCCTATTACGGGCTCCGCAACAAAGTGTCGTCCGTGGAACAGGCCGTCGTGCTCCTCGGCCTCAAAGTCATCAAGAACCTCGTGTTCACCGCGACGGTTTTCGACACGCTCAAGAGCGGCGTGGACGCGTTTCTCCGGCATTCCGTCAGCTGCGGGATGGCCATGCGGGTTCTTGCCGAGAACGGCAATGCCCCCGGGTTGGACGAAGACGCTTCAGAGGAAGGTTTCGCAGTGGGGTTGCTCCACGACGTGGGCAAGATCATCTTTGAACAGTTCGTACCCGAGGATTTCGAGAAGGTTCGTGAACGCGCCGTAAGAAGCCACGTTCCGTGGCATGAAGCCGAACAAGAGATTATCGGGGTGGACCACGCCGCAATGGGCGCCCGGCTCGCGGCCAACTGGAAACTCCCCGGCAACATCGTGGCCGCTATCGCGGGTCATCATGATCTCGCAAAGTGCGCCGATCCTGAACTGAAGGGGCTTGCCGCCGCGTTGAGCGCAGCCGACTACATATGCACCGCAGCGGGCGCGGGCTCGCACGACGGCGCGGCGCCGGTCGTGGCCCCGGACGTCTGGCCAATGAGCCGAATCGTCAGCGAGAATGTCCCTTCGCTCCTCGACAAGTACTTCAGGACGCAATCAGCGGTCGAAGAACTGATCCAAATCGCTACCTAGCCCCTCGCCTGGCGCCGCAACTTGTCCCCGGTGCTGCCCGCTTCCGTAACGTTTGTTTCGTTGTGCGCGAGACGCATGGTAGAATGGCGCCTTACGACAGTGGGGACGACAACAGCCGTTGGCGAATCGATCATGCATCTGGTGGAATTGACGTGCCGTGGTTTCCGAGGGCTCGAGGCGATTCGTTTTCGACCCGGCCCAGGCCTCAACATCATTCACGGCGACAATGCGCAAGGTAAAACGTCCCTGCTCGAGGCAATCCTTTTTGGCGCAACGTCAAAGAGCCACCGTACAAGCCTTGAGTCAGAACTCGTACGCCGCGACGCCGACGCCTTTCACCTGGCGCTTCACGCGCGGCGGCGCGACCGCGACGTCCGGCTCGAGGCCTCGTGGCGGTCGGGCGTGAAGCGGTTTAAGGTCAACGGCGTCCCGCAGACGCGCATCAGCGACATCCTGGGCAAGATAAACGTCGTCTTCTTCTGTCCGGAAGACGTTTCCCTTGTCAGCGGGGCCGCTTCGTATCGCCGGCGGTTCCTCGATATGGAGTTGTCGCAACTGCTTCCGGACTATCTCGCCGCGCTTCAGCATTACCGGCAAGCGCTCCGGCAGCGCAACGAGCTCCTTCGCCAGAGCGCGTGCGACAACGCCCAACTGGACGTTTGGGACGACCAGCTCGCCGCGCACGGCAGAGTCCTCGTCGAGGAACGGGGCAACTTCGTGGCGCAACTCGGCCGACTGGCCGCTTTGGCGCACGGGCGTATCGCAAACGGCGAGGAGCTCCGGATCGTGTATAAGGCCAATGTGCCAACGGATCAGCCGCTGCTCGATGTATTGGCAAGAACGCGCGAGACGGACAGACGCCAAGGCGCCACGACCCGCGGCCCCCACCGCGACGACCTGGAGCTCTCGGTGGCGCAGGCGGCGGCCCGCGGTTTCGCCTCGCAAGGGCAGCAGAAGACGGCCGCACTTGCCGTCAAGTTGGCCGAAACGGAACTGGTTACCAGTCGCGCCGGGGAATGCCCTATTCTGATGCTTGACGAGGCGCTCGCAGAACTCGACCACGCCCGATCGAGACAACTTCTTGACGCGATCGATAAGAAGATCCAGTGTATAATGACCACCACGGACCCCGGTGACCCGTGCTGTCTGGACGGGCCGGGCTTTTCACATTTCGGCATTGTGCGAGGGTGTCTTGAGGAACGGTAAACCTACAAGCGTCGGGGAGATACTCAAAGACCTCGCCCGAAAATCAGCGCTCGGGAAACACCTCGAACATGCCCAGATCTGGGAACACTGGCCGGAGATTGCGGGGCAGCGCCTGTCCGGGCACGGATGGCCCAAGACTGTCCGACAAGGCGCTTTACACATTGAGGTGGACAGCGTGGTCTGGATGCACGCATATGCTTACCATAAGTGGGACATAATCAAGCGGGCGAATCGTATTGCCAAACAGGAACTCGTGTCCGACATTTTCATCGAGCTTGCGCCGGATGAGGAGCCGATTTCTCCACAAGATGGGGTGTAGCCGTCCTCACTGAAGCTCAAAATATAGCGCTTTTCCGTTGTTTTTGCCCCGCCGTTTTGCTATAATAGTGCTTGCTAAAGCTGAACCCCTCTTCGCACGAGGTCCTAGCTGAGGTAACTATAATGTCTGAAACTGTTTACGACGCAAGTTCCATTCAGGTTCTCGAGGGGCTTGCGGCCGTCCGAAAACGCCCCGCGATGTACGTGGGCGACACCAGCACGCGCGGACTGCACCACCTGGTGTACGAGGTCGTGGACAACAGCATCGACGAGGCGTTGGCGGGGCGTTGCGACAAGATTTCGGTGGTGGTTCACATCGACAACAGCGTATCGGTGGTTGACAACGGGGCCGGCATCCCCGTGGGCCGGCACCCGAAGTATCGCAAGAAAAGCGCCTTGGAAGTGGTCATGACCATGCTGCACGCCGGGGGCAAATTCGATAACCAGGCGTACAAGGTTTCGGGCGGCTTGCACGGCGTGGGCGTGTCCTGCGTCAACGCGTTGGCCGAATGGTGCGAGGTGGAAGTAAAGCAAGAGGGCTATGTTCATTTCATGTCGTTTAAGCGGGGCGTGCCCGACGGGCCACTCGAGAAACGCGGCAAGTCGCGTGCCACAGGCACCCGCACAACGTTCCGGCCCGACCCAGAGATATTCGAGGAGACCGTATTCAACGCGGAAACCCTGTTGACCCGGCTCCGCGAACTGGCGTTTCTGAACAGGGGTCTCAAGATCACTTTCGAAGACGAACGGGGCGAGGAAGAGCCCGTTGTGATGCAGTACAAGGGCGGCATCCTCGAATACGTCGCCTACTTGAGCCGCAACAAAGAGACGCTGCACCGAAAGCCGATCTGCTTCGAAGCAGAGAAAGATCGTGTTCAGTGTGAAGTGGCCCTGCAATACAACACGGCCTACGCCGAGGCGGTCTCGAGTTTCGTCAACAACATCAACACACACGAAGGGGGGACGCACCTGAGCGGTTTCCGGGCGGCGCTTACCAAGAGCCTAAATGACTATGCCCGTCGGAACAACATGCTTAAGAAGGCCACCGCGTCGATCTCAGGCGATGATTCCCGCGAGGGGTTGACGGCCATTATTTCCGTGCGGATCCCGAACCCTCAGTTCGAAGGGCAAACGAAGATGAAGCTCGGGAACAGCGAGGTCCAGGGCATCGTCAACTCGATGGTCTACGAAGGGCTCGGCACCTATTTCGAGGAAAACCCGACCGTCGCCAACCGGATCATCAACAAGACGATCGAGGCCGCGCGGGCCCGCGAAGCCGCCCGCAAAGCGCGCGATCTGACGCGACGCAAAGGGGCTCTGGACTCGATGTCCCTCCCCGGCAAGCTGGCCGACTGTTCGGAGAAGGATCCGGCGTTGTGCGAGTTGTTCATCGTCGAGGGGGACAGTGCAGGGGGATCGGCCAAACAAGGCCGCGACAGGCGGTATCAGGCCATCTTGCCGATCCGTGGCAAGATCCTCAACGTCGAGAAAGCCCGCGCCGATAGGATGCTCAACAACAACGAGATACGAGCCTTGATCACGGCGTTGGGGGTCGGCTTCGGGAAGGACGACTTCCGGATTGACAAACTTCGTTATCACAAGATTATTATCATGACCGATGCCGACGTCGACGGCGCACACATCCGCACGCTCTTGCTCACGTTCTTCTTCCGCCAGATGCCCGAGTTGATCCAGCGAGGTCATCTCTACATCGCGCAACCCCCGCTGTATCTTATCAAGAAGGGCAAGAAGGCCCGGTATCTGAGCACGGAGGAGGAGAAGGACAAGTTTCTCTTGGAGACGGTGCTCGATTCCATCAAGATCACGTCCACAAACGGCGGTGAAGCACCCGTCAAGGTCAACTTCAAGACGCTTCTACGGGCGTTGTCTGCGGCTCAGGAACGAGACCGAATGATCGCCAGGCTCAAAAGGGTATACGGTGTGCCGCCAGAGTCCGTTGCCGCATGTCTCAAGCTCCCTCGAGACAAGGTTCTCGAGCCGCATCGGATCAGGCAAAGCGAACTCTTTGCGCTGTTTGGCGAGGACGCCGACGTCGTCGACACGTCGGAAGCCCAAATGGATCTGCTCGACAACGGAAACGGCAACGGCGAAAACGGCGCTGAACAATACCCACGAAGAATACGGAAGGCCAACCAAGTGGATTTGGCTTTTCTTAAGAGCCATGAGTTCTCGGCACTGCTCGGCCACGCTGACCCGTTTGCCACAATGGGCAATCCGCCGTACCGGATCACAGACAAGGATGGCCAGCACATCGCCGAAACGGATGATCTGCTTGGACTGCGCACGGCGCTCCTCGAGATGGGCAGCAAAGGGATACAGATTCAGCGTTACAAAGGCCTCGGGGAGATGAATCCCGATCAGCTTCAGGAAACCACCATGGACCCCGAGAAACGGACCGTGCTCCAAGTGACTGCCGAGGACGAAATGGCCGCCAGCGATCTGTTTGTGACGTTGATGGGCGGCTTGGTCGAGCCGCGCAAAGAATTCATAGAAAAACACGCCCTCGATGTCCGGAACCTCGACGTGTAGATCCTAAGTAATCGAACCGCGCTGCTGGGCAGCTTTCATTGAGAGGGCACATGGAACTCTCCAAGGAACATATCGTACCCGTTCCGATCGAACAGGAAATGCGAACGTCGTGGTTGGACTATTCCATGAGCGTCATCGTAAGCCGGGCGCTTCCTGACGTACGCGACGGCCTTAAACCTGTGCACCGCCGGGTCCTCTACGCGATGCAGGAACTCGGACTCCAGCATAATCGGTCGTACCGGAAGTCCGCGGCCATCGTCGGCAATACCATGATGAACTACCACCCGCACGGCGAGTCGGCCATCTATGACTCCCTGGTTCGCATGGCCCAAGACTGGAATATGCGATATCCTTTGGTTGACGGCCAAGGCAACTTCGGCTCGATCGACGGCGACAGTCCCGCGGCAATGCGGTATACCGAGGCCAGGATGGCGGCCATTGCTGCCGAAATGCTCTCGGATATTGACAAGGAAACCGTCGACACCCAGGACAATTACGATAGCCGCATCCAGGAGCCCACGGTGCTGCCGTCGGCCATTCCGAACCTACTGGTCAACGGCTCGTACGGCATCGCGGTCGGTATGGCCACCAGTTGCCCGCCCCACAACTTAACCGAGGTGTGCGACGCCAGCATTTATCTCATCGACAACCCGGATGCTACCGCCGATCAACTCATGGACTTTGTGAAAGGCCCGGATTTCCCGACGGGAGCCCTCATCTGCGGCCGCGAGGGAATTATCCAAGCATATCGGACCGGGCGGGGGCGCGTCACGGTACGCGCCAAGGCGGCGGTCGAACATGACAAGAAAAGCGGCAGGGATCGGATTGTCGTCACGGAAATACCGTACCAGGTGAACAAATCGCGTCTTCTGGAAAGCATCGCCGACCTGGTCCGATCGAAGACCGTCGAGGGCATCTCGGACCTGCGCGACGAGTCCGACAAGGACGGCATGCGAATCGTTGTCGAACTGCGAAAGGGGGATGAACCGCAGGTCGTCCTGAACCAGCTCTACAAACACACGCAGATGCAAGACACGGCCAGCATCATCATGCTGGCGCTGGTCAATAATTCGCCGAAAGTATTACCGCTCAATGTGGCGGTCTACCATTATGTTGAACACCGCGCGGAAGTCGTCGAGCGTCGGACGCGCTACGACCTGGAAAAGGCCGAGGCCCGCGCGCATATTCTCGAGGGGCTGCTGAAGGCCATCGACCACATCGATGAAGTCATCAGCATCATCCGGGAATCCACCGACGCCGACCAGGCACGCACCAATCTTATCAACCGGTTTGAATTCAGCGAGCCCCAAGCAAACGCCATTCTTGCCATGCGTCTGCGGCGGTTGACCGGACTCGAGCGCGAAGAGTTGGTCGCCGAATATCGGGACCTCATCAAAGAAATTGAGCGTCTCCAGCGAATTCTGTCGAGTCGTAAGAACATATTCGCCGAGGTGCGCAAAGAAATCCTCGCCGTGAAAAAGAAATACGGCGACGAGCGACGCACCGTTATCCTCGACGAGCTTTCAGAATTCAGTGTCGAGGATCTGATAGCCGATGAGAACATGGTGGTGACGGTCTCGAATGCGGGCTATATCAAGCGGCTGCCGGTGTCGACGTATCGCAAACAGCGCCGAGGCGGGCGAGGCGTTGCCGGCATGGAAACCAGAGAGGAGGACTTTGTCAGAGACCTGTTCATCGCCTCGACACACCAGTACATGCTGTTCTTCTCGAGTAAAGGGCGGGTGTACTGGCGCAAGGTCCACGAGTTGCCCCGTGGAAGCCGAACCGCCAAGGGCCGCGCCATCGTCAATCTGCTCAACCTGACCAACGACGAGCGCGTTACCGCGTGCTTGCCGGTCCGCGATCTCAAAGAAGAGGACAAGAACGTGCTGATGGTCACGGAAAAAGGCGTGGTGAAGAAGACGGCGTTGGCCGCGTTCAGCAATCCCCGCAGCACCGGCATCATTGCCATCGAACTCGACGAGGGCGACGAACTCATCGAGGTGCAGATTACGTCGGGCCGCGACAACATTTTGATTGCAACGCACCTCGGTATGTCCATCCGATTCCCCGAGAAAGACGTCCGGCGCATGGGGAGGAC
Organism: Candidatus Hydrogenedentota bacterium; assembly: GCA_013349485.1. GTDB lineage: Bacteria > Hydrogenedentota > Hydrogenedentia > Hydrogenedentales > SLHB01 > DUZN01. Next base: position 8,922 of record DUZM01000203.1, read on the forward strand.
TGCCCGCGGCGTGATCGGCATCCGCCTCAGCGAAGGCGATCGTGTAATCGGCACGTCTATCGCGCGCGACGAGTCCACCGTGCTCGGCGTCACCGAGAACGGCTACGGTAAACGTACAAAAGTGGGCGAATACCGGCTACAACACCGAGGCGGCCAAGGCATCATCAACATCAAAACCACCGAACGGAACGGCAATGTGGTCGGCATGCTCACGGTGGACGACGACGACGAGATCGTCGTCGTCAGCACGGACGGCATCGTCATCCGAATGGCGGTGAAAGGCATCCGTACTATCGGCAGAAACACCCAAGGCGTCAAGGTCATGAGCCCCACCGAGGGCGCCGTCGTCAGCGCCGTCGCCCGCGCCGTTACCGAAGCCAAAGAGGAGCAAGTCACCGAAGCCCCGGAAGCGGACCTCCCTGCCGCGCAGCCGAGTTCAACGGATTCCTAGCCCTGCGGAACTCGCACCAAGTTGCATTCAAACGTGACGGGGCGTCAAGAGGGACTGACGCCGTCTTCCGCGCGGTGTAACGGAGCGAAACACGGTGTCCGTCCCTAGGCCCTCACTAGGCCACTCAAGCCACTAGGCCAGCAAGTCCTCATTTACGCCTTTTTGACGCCAACTCGGACTTAGAGTTCGGCGGCTCTTTGTTGCACGCCCGCTGTCCCGAAGTCGCCGTCCCTCGACGCGATCGGCTCGATGGCCTCGACGTTCGGGCATTCGTGCGCAGCCCAGATGCGCGGCTTGGCCCACCGGCACGCATTGACAAGCACGCGAATCACCTCGTCGTTATAATAAATGGGAAATGTCTCGTGGCCGGGCCGGAAATAGAAGATGCGGCCGTGACCCCGTTCCCAGCAGCAACCGCTTCGGAACACTTCCCCGCCCTCGAACCACGAGACGAAGACGAGCTTGTCCGGGGTCGGGATATCGAACCGTTCCCCGTACATCTCGGTGTTCGGGAGTTCGATGTACTCGCCGATGCCTTGTGTGATCGGATGGCTGGGCTCGATATTCCATAGGCGTTCTTTTTCCGCCGCTTCGCGCCACTTGAGTGAGCAACTGGTCCCGAGCATGCTCCGGAGAATCTTCGAGAAGTGCCCCGAGTGGAGTACGACAAGCCCCATGCCCTCGAGCACATGCTCGCGCACGCGTTGCACAATGTCGTTTTCCACCTCGCCGTGGGCGATGTGGCCCCACCACATCAACACG
>DUZM01000245.1 GCA_013349485.1 Candidatus Hydrogenedentota bacterium
AAAGGGCTCAAGATCTTCGAGCCGTTCGACTTCTTCTACAATTTCTTCAAGGAACGCAGCTCGAGGCTCATTCTAAAGAACGAAGCCTATACGAAGAGGGTGCGCGGTACGCTTGACCGTTTCAACGCGCCCATGACGCAGTTTACATCGACACTTATTGTGGCGGATGCGGGCGACGTGGTCGAGGTGGTTGCCAGCGCGCTCGGGGCGCGTCCTACAGGCAGGCCGTTCTTCCTCTTCGTCAATTTCATGGATGCCCACGATCCGTACTATCCGCCGTCCGCATTCTACAACGTGAACGAAGAACCCTTGGTATATGATTTCTGCAGTGACCTGCGGATGCGGCCCGTCCCGACGTTCGAGCGATTGAAAAAGGGTATAAAGGACGAAGACCGTTTAAGCGAACTCGACAAGAAGTACGCGCTGGTTACAAGGCCGTGGATGATCGCCGCCGACTTGCGGCCAAGTCAGATGGCGTTGTATCGGGCGCGGTATAAGGCCTCGATCCGCTTCCTGGACAATCAGATTGGCGCCCTCCATGCCCTATTGGAAGATCAGGGCTTATACGAGAACAGCATCTTTTTTGTGCTGGCGGACCACGGCGAGGCCTTTGGTGAAAACGATCTACTTACACATTCGCTTCCCCCGGGCTATACACCCAAAGAAGTGACCCAGCGCGTCCCGTTCATTCTTGTCCCCGAGATCAAAGACGTCCAAGAACGCATCGAAATACACGACACTGTGTGCATAAACGCCGTGACCCCCACGCTTCACGAAGTGCTGGGCATCCGGTACGATACGGCCGTTGCGGAACAGGACCCCCACACCGAATACGGCAGCAGCCTCATGGATATGGCGACGGACGACGAACAGGTAAGGCGCCATTTTCGGCCGCGAGAGACCGGCCTGGAACTAATGATGCGCAACGATGTTTGCGAGGACCTTGAAGCGCCCGAGGCCGAACGGATCGAAGCCCTCCAAACCATGGGCTACATCGAGTAGCCGCTACCGCCGCCAGCGCGAAGGTTGTTCCGGACCCAGTAGATCGCCCTCAAACACCATCCCGGCAACAGCCGTAGCGAGGAGAGGCCAACGGCCAGCAGCAGGGCGAAGGGCTTCAGGTAAAACGGGTACAAACCGGCCAGGATCAGGCGGCTTCGCAACGAAACAACGAAATATACGCGGCTCCGACGCGCAAAGAACGTCGATCCTGTCCGAAGACTGTGCAGGTATTCCGGGACGTTGGCTAGCCGATACCCCTTGACGATAAGCCGCGCCCACAGGTGGTAGTCCTGGCCTCTTCGGAACCGCTCGTCGTACGGATTGTCTTTGAAGACGGCCGCTCTCGCGAAGGCCGTCGGGTTGTTGATAGGGTTCACGAGGATAGCTGTCTTACGAACGCCCTCGTGCGTCACGGCCATGTCCTTCTTACCGATCGCCTCCCCGTCCGCATTGATGTATTTCATGAACGAACCGACGAGATCGGAATCGGTTTTTCTCAGGTAATACAACTGCTTCTCGAGTCTATCGGGCGCGGACACGTCGTCCGCGTCCATCACGGCAATATATTCGCCGTGGGCCTCTCGGAAAGCGGCATTCCGCGCACGAGCCGGCCCCCGGTTTGCGGACTGCGGGAGAAGCCGCACCCGGCCGTCTCTCGACGCCAACGCATCGAGATACGCGCGCGTTTCAGGCCTAACGGGGCCGTCGAGCGATATCAGGAACTCGAGGTTGGCATGCGTCTGCCGGAGGATGCTGTCCACGGCCTCCTCGAGATGCGCCAGGTCGTCGCCCGCATACGTTGCCATCACAACGGTGATTAGGGGCGCGGCCTGGTCATCACCAGCCATGTCTCGTCTCCAAGTACCACGCACACATCCGGCGAATTCCTTCGTCGAGACTGACCGGCGGCGCCCAGCCCAGCACGCGCCGCACCTTGCCCGAATCGACCGTCAACGAGCCGAAAAGCCGCTCGGCGTCTACCCCCCGTCCCAGCAAGCGCGCCGCCAATCGCAGGGGCGCTTCAGGAAAAGCGATGAGCCGACTGGGCCGCCCAAGACCCTTTGCGATGCGCCGAATGAGTCCCGCCGTCGAAACGTCTTCGCCGTCGCTCACCACAAAAGTCTGTCCGGCCGCTGCAGGCGACGCCACACATCGAATCAGCACATCCACCAGGTTGTCGAGCCCGATGAAACTCCGCTGATTGCGCACACCCCCGAGCGGCAGCGGCACGCCCTTGTACGCCCATCCGAGCAGCCGAACGAAGTTTCCGCGTACCCAGGGACCGTAGACGAGCGGCGGCCTGATCACGACGACCTCGAGTCCCGAGGTCTCGGCAATCTGCCGCAACGCACACTCCGCCTCCCACTTGGATACCGCGTAGTCTTTATCCGGATTGATGCCGGTATCCTCGGTAAACGGCGCATTACCCGAGACGGTTCCGTGCACGCCTATCGAGCTGATAAACACCAACCGACGCACACCGGCCGACACGGCCGACCCAGCCAACCGTTCCGTGCCTTGCGCATTCGTCCGGCGGTATTCGGATAGCGGGTCCGAGGCAGTCTCATGCAAAACGTGTGCGCGACCGGCAAGGTGAATCACCGCGTCGACGCCGTCGAGCGCACCGGCCCAATCCGTGCTCGGGCCAATGTCGCCCACGGTTGTGCACTCAAGCGGTTGAAGGATCTCGATGGCCGCTTGGTCGTGGGCGTCGGCCTTCTCGAGCGGATCCATGAGCGCGCAGCGAACCGGCGCGCCGGTGTCTGCCAGCCTGGCGCATAGCGCCCGGCCCACAAAACCGTCACTGCCGGTGACAAGTACGCGACGCAAGCCTATTCCCATCGGTTCGCCGTCATCCGCTGACACTTCGATCTATCCTGTTTACGCATTCAACCGGTCGTAGATTCGCACAGTCTTTTGCGCGATTGTGCTCCAGGAGTATTTGCGATGGGCTCTCTCGAAGAGCGCCTTACCGATGGCGGCCCGCTCTTCGGGGCTTTTCTCCACAAACCGTGTTATGGCGTCGCGAAGCGCCTCGACGTTGTCTGGCGGCACGATCCACTCTGCCAATTCTTCGCCCAACATCTCGGGGAACGAGCCCGTCGCCGTCGCAACGACGGGCGTGCCGTAGCGCATGGCCGCCATCGCCGTAAAACTGGTGGTGGCGGTACGGTAAGGACACGCCCACAGGTCGCAGGCGCAGGCGAGGTCGATGAACCTGTCGTCCGGCGTCACCTCGTCATGGTTCTCCACGCGGTGTTTCGCCGCGACGGCGTCGAGCAGCGCCCGATACGTTCCTCTGTCGTCAACAAACCGCCAGCTTGCAGAGATCGCCAGGCGCAGGTTCTTATCCGTGTCCACCCCGGCCATCGCCCGCAGCAGGATGTCCAATCCCTTGTACGGCTTTGCCTGGCCTTGAAACACAATCACAGTTTCATTGTCTTCCCAACCGAGCCGCCGCCGCGCCTCTTGACGATCGACGGGCGGCCTGTCCGGAAACGCAACGCCAAGCGGAACAACGGACGCCTTCCCTGTAATCGTTGGGAAATGGCCGGCAAAATCGTCGAGATTGCTTTGGCTGTGGAAGACAAGGTGATTGGCCAGACGGTACACGGCGCCGTAGAGCAGCTTGTTCCATCCCGTTTCCCTGTCGTGCGGAAGGGGGTTGTGCACGGTGTAGACAACGCTCAGCCCCAATGCCCTCACAAAGAAAAGGAAAACGACGTCAATTGGGACGAGGAACAGCCACTGGAAATGGAGCAGAGGCCGTTTCACCGCAGAGTAGACCAACAGAAAGAGCAAGTCCGCTATGTACTCAGGAACCTGCGCGGCAATAATGAGCTTCGTCAGGTGCCTATTGCTTCGAAATCGCCTACGAAGCGCGCGAGAGAGCCGAAGGAAAAAATAGCACCGGCCCGGCACCCGCGATGCCGGCGCGTACGGTTCGGGGTAAAAATCTGCCGTCAACAACCGCGCATCGGCGCCCTCTGCGCGCAACGCCGCCACGAGCGACTCGTCGTAGTTGGGAGTTGCCGCATGCGTGTCGATGACGAGGACGATCCGTTGACTCATTGCAGGCCAGATACGCTCCTTGCGAAACCGTGCGCACGTAGTCTAGCGGCCCGGCCGCGTCGAGTTCAAACGCGCCCGCCTTCGCAAACGGCCAACGGCAATGCTATCATGCGGATAGTTCCCGGCCCGTGTGGGCGCCCGGGAGGCCAATCCAGAAACCGGTCATAGGCATTCTCAGCGTTGGGTGAAGGCGTGGGCAAACCAATCATCGTTTGCGAAGTCGAGAAACGGGGCATCGAGCACGCCGTGTACAACGCGGCCCTGCTCGAGACGGTCCTGCTGGCCTACAAGGGAGAAGATGTCGTCTTCATCGCAGAGTCCGCGCACGTGCTTGCGGTGCGCGACGCGTTGGCTCGGGCGTCGTCTTCTCACATGAACCGTATAGCGTGGCGCGAAATCGACGTCCCGCAACGGGGCGCGGGATTCGGCAAGGTCATGCACGCAGAGTGGCGGTGGTGTCGCCGCATACTGCAGGCGTGCGCCGCCAACCCGCCCCGCTTGCTGCTCATCTGTTCGATAACCGATAGCGGCCTCCTCGTACTAAAAATGATGATGCACGCCCGGCGGACCCGGTTTCCCATTGTTGCGGTGCCTCACAGCGTGCTAAGTACGCTGGCGTTGCACCAATCACCTCGATTCTGGCGCCGTTTCGTGAACCTGCGTCAAGTCCTGCGCCTGCCTCACCCGCGATCATTGCGGTACGTTGCGCTGGGCAGATCGATCCATCGATTTCTCGAAGAGGTCGCACCCAAGGCGGCCACAGCGTTCCGGACGTTGGATCTTGCGTACTTTTGGGCTCGGACGCGGCTGCCTGACCCGCCCGAGCCAAACGTTGTTCGTTTCGGATACTTCGGCGTCAACAGTCTGAACAAGGGGTTTGACACGTTTTTTGAGCTGGCCGAAGAGGCGCTGCGCAAAACCTCGCACTCGGAGTTTACAATGGTCGGGTTTGTGCGGGATCCCGCCGATTGCCCGAAATACGCGGAAACCATCGTCGGCGTCTCCTCGACGCCCCTTTCCGGAGCCGAGTTCGCCCGCCGCGCGGAAAGCTTGACCTATGCCGTTTGGTGCGGGAACCCGTCTCATTACCGTCTGACGGCCAGCGCCTCCTTTCTCGACGCGTTGTCCTACGTGAAACCCGGGATCTATCTCAGGAATCCATTCATCGAGCACTACTTCGAGCAGATGGGCGATATCGGCCACCTCTGCGACACCTATGAAGAAATGCTCGAAGTGATACTCGCCCTCGATAGGGAGTTTCCGGCTGCTCGATATCGGAGCCAATGTGAGAACATTCTGCGCGGACGGGGCATCTTCGAACCGGCAACGCTTGCGCCGCAACTGCGCGCAATCGTCGACGAGTGTGAACGGCCCGGGCTTGGCTGAGGGCGCCGGCGAAGCGGCGCGCCGAGAACCTTCGTTGCTGCGCTACCTAGCCTCGATACACGCGGCATCGAAAAGGCAGGGCTTCTTAGGACTGCCATAGTGGGCAAGGCCTACTTCAAACCGATCCTCAGCAAAGTCCTTGGGCACGCGGGCCGACACTTCGAGTCGCTCCCATTCCCCGCTGCCCGAATGGTTGCCGCTGTAAAACTTGCGCCTCTCCCCCAGTCCGACCATAATCTTGGCCGTCTCGGGTTCATAGCATTTCACGTTGACGGAAAAAGCAATTGTTGTGCCGCTAAGCGGCCCAGCGGCCTCCACCCGTTGCCGGATGTGGTTGTACGTGTAGCCGGGACCCGTCATGAGGACGCCCCCGCGCCCGGGTTCGTCGTCCGCGAAACGTTGCACCCGCCCCTCACGGCCGCGGAGCACCTCCCAATGCAGCGGCTCTTCATCAAGCCACACGTCGAAATCACCGTTCAGGATACCCGCGCCGTCGTTCAGGACAACGGATTGTTCCTCAACCTGAACATGGGGCAGCGCGGCCGCGTCCCTCGACGGCGCGGACTCGATTTCCGTCTTTTCGGTCTTCCGCGTCAGATCGGGCGCGGAATCTGCACGAGAGGGCGCGCCAGCACGGCCGCATCCCCAAAAACAAGTGGAACCCATAACCAGTCCTGCGACAAACAGCCATCTCATGGCGTCCTCTCCTGATAATCGCATGAGCCCCATGGCGGCCCGGACATAAGTATATCCGATCCTCTCAGTCGCACGGCGCCGCCCGCGCGGGCTGCAACGTTCCTTTTGTGTCGCTGGCCTTGCTGAGACTGCTCTCGACCCGCACATACCCCTGCAAGCAGGCGATCGTCCCCAGGAAAATTCCTGCCAGCATGTTGTTCTTCGCGCTCCAGGACATATAGACCATCGCCGGCAGAAACGCGATTATGGACAAGGCAATGGCGCGTAACGGGGGCGCCCGCAATCGCCGGAATACGCGGAAACACCAGAAATACGTTAATCCGACAAGGCACAAGTAGAACGTCATCCCCCCGTACCCCGTGTCCAGAATCAGGTTCTGCAACAGGCCGTGCGGATTTTGGAACTGCCGCTGCCTGACCTCGTCAAGAAGAAAGTCATTCTCTTGGAGACCGAACGGGAACGGGTGATATCGGTCGGAGAAAAGGCTTCCAGGTCCCTCTCCAAGTATCAAATTGTCGTGGTCGACCAACTGCTCGTGAATGTTCTTGAACTCATATACACGAACCATCGTCGAGTGCGACCGGGCAATGTTTCCCTCTTCCCAGAACTTGAGTGTGCTCCAGAAGTAGCCGACCGCTGCGTACGTCTCCGGCCTTACCCACCAAAGGCCAACGGCCACCAGAGCCGCAGAGAGGCAGCCGACGATGAACCAGCGGACTTTGCTCCGCACCCGCCCAAGGGCAAGGAGAACGGCAAGTGCATACGCGCTCATGACCCACGGCCCGCGGGAACCGTCAAACAGAAGATTGAAGGCGGCCGCTATGGTAACGAACACGGCGAGTAACCGTTGGCGTCGGCACGCGACCAACCGCTTGTCTTGAAGGATGAGGCCGTAGGCCAACACAAACACAAGCAGCACCCGGCCGGATTCCGTGGAAACGCGCAGTCGCGTCCCGATGGTGGCGCCGATGCCCAACAGAAACCAGACGGCCCAGACCACGGTCTTGACGGCCGCGGCCATGAACAAGGCCGTCCAGAACCTTGCAAGCTTCTCGGGGGTATCCACGTACGCACGGGTGATTAGATAGAGGCCGCCGGCCATAATCGGAAAGTTCAAATCGTTGAGAAACCCCCGAAAATTGCTGAAAACCCATGGCAAGCCGTGCAACACGGCCACCACGTAAAGAGACAGGATGCCCAAGATGCAGACATCCGCCTGCCGGAGCTTCGGCGGCCGCGGGTGCTGCGACCACCGCACGAGGAGGACAAACGCCCCGATGGCACACACGCCGAACACCGCGTAGTTACCTGCAGCCACGCCGGCCACCGGGACGGTCAGAAGGCTATGCAGGGACGCGCCGCCCACAGCGTCGGCGATACGCGGGATGTCGTCGGCGAAAATGAGCGATACGAGCACAAAGAGAAGGCCCCAACGCACCCTCACGAGCGCCACACACAAAATGGCCCCGGCGTGGCACAGAACGAAGATCCGACCCACGGCCGGCGGCAGGCGGTAGGAACAGTAGTCGTATGCCAGAAACAGGACGACTAGGATGCCAAATGACAGAAGTGGCGCGCCCAATTCTTACGCGGCGCCGTGGCCCTCCGGTGCATCGTTTTGTGCTGCGACAACGCTGTTCACGTACTTCACCTCGCGCAACGCGATAGGCTCAAGGCGGCGACGGCGCAATTTGAGTCCCGACATTGCGTTGCTGCGACAAGACGCCTCCACAGGAAACTGCCGCGCCAAGCCCTGAGCGTCCCGCTACCACGGTCGCGGGCTGTGGATAGTCCTCTGCGCCCTGAGTCTGGCGACTAGTCTGCTCGGACGCACCGCGGCTCTGGCAAAACGCCCAAGGATCTCGAAGCGCAAGCGTAGCGCGTAGCCCAAGCCGAGCGCCGTCGTTGTCGCCGCGTAACCGAATTCGCGCATCCCGTCGCGCGCAATGTGCTCGACCACGGCCACCTCGTACGGTGAGAGGTTTGCACGCCACTTCTCGAGGCTTGTCATGGACACCGGTTCCAAGGCTTTTCTCTTATGTTGCCGCCACCAACCCTCGAGTTCCCAGGTTGTCCGATCGGCTATTGGGGCCGGGTCTTCGGGGCGTTCAAGCATCAGCGGCGAGTACATTTCGCCAAGAAACGCACACAAGGCGCGCGCCTCTCTCTCCGGTTGCTGCACGATGGACTCGTACTTCACCAAATAGACGCGGTCGCAACCTTTGAAGCGCGCCAGAATATCGGCCGTCTCACGCCATTGCTGGGCGTAATAGAATGCATAGCCGCTTGACCAGGGTGTCTTGAGCAACGACGAAACCGTCGCGCGGGGATCCCGCACCACACAAATGATGCGGCACGCTGGATACCACTCGAGGAGCCAGTCGATGTATCGGTGGTCAACGTGCGACTTGTCGCCCCAGCGCGGCGTCCCGAAGCGTTCCGCGTACGCCCGAAGAACGTGGCCATACATGGTCTTGAAATCGATCGCATCCGATGCCGTTATGCGGGCCGCGAGGGCATCGGCGTCCAGTCCCAACGCCGAGAAACGCCCGGAGGCACTGTACGCGCCCCAAGCCTTGTCGAAATTCGCGCGGAGGGCCATGTCCAAATCGAGGAACGGGTCAGCGCACTTGTCCAAGAAATGGGTTTCCGGCGCGATCGTGATACCCGGGTGGGCACCCACAATCGTGCCTACTAAGGTTGTTCCCGACCGCGCCATGCCCAAGACAAACACGGGGCGTACGGTATGGTCGCTGGTCGTCATAGGTGTTCGTTTCCCTCCACTCGCCGTTGCCGGGGATCGAGGAAAGTCCATGCATTGTAGCAAGCGCGACCCCGAGGACAAAAACATCATCAATCGAGGATGCCCTGCCCGGCGCGCTCGATCAGTAGTGTTTTGCCCAGCGCCTTAAGGTTGGCATACGTTTTCTCATCGCGTACGGCAATTTCCCGAGCGGGATTCCCGCCGACTACGGTCAAGCGCGGCACATCCTTCGTGACCACGGCCCCCATTGCGACGATGGCGCCTTCGCCCACCGTGACGCCCGGCACGATGGACGCCCCGAGGCAAATCCAGCAGTTCTCCTCGATGACAACCGGCGCCATAATGTCGTCTGTTCCGTAAGGCAGACAATTGGGGTCGCGCCAGTTGTGATTGGCCGTCCAGATCGTGGTGCGAGGTCCAAAGATGACGTTGCGGCCGATACGAAGGCCTCCCTCCGCGTGCCAGAAGCAGTAAGAACCCACGCGGCAATAGTCGCCGATTTCGACCCGTTCGGGGAATTTCACCAGGCAGTCCACGCCGATACGGACGCCTTTCCCGCACGCTTTGAGCTTCTTCTTGTCCAGGTATGGACGTCCTTGAAGCCTACACTGTAGTCTCTTGAGCGCGTTCATGTTCTTGTCTCGCTTTGTTCTGGATGGCCTTCTGCGTCAAGACTACCATCGCCGCGACCCCCAACACGCGTATCACCAAGGCCGAAATCGTCGCCCCGATCCCACCAAGCGCCGGAATCAGCAATAGATTGAGTGACACCAAGATAGGCAATTGAATCAAGTGGATCAACGGTATGTAGAAATGGCGCTCGATTGCATAAAGAATAACGCCAAGAGGATTGAAAATCAGATGGATGCCGAAGCCGAGGATCAGCATCCGCAAGATAGGGATTGCGGACGCGTATTTGTCGCCCAGAATGAACTCAAGTACCCACGGGCCCACGACCGTCCCAATCGCTGTGGCCCCCAGAAGCGCCGGATACAACGTAAGCACGCGGCGGCGGTAATCCCGCAGCGCCCTCGCCGATTTCAACGCGGCCACTTTCGGCAGCAGCACCGTGAACAAACTACGCGTGATGAGAGGAAAGACAAAGGCCAACATATAGGCGGCGCCGTAGTCGGCCACTACGGCGTCTGTGCTCATCGCCTTGAGCATCAGGATATCAAGTTTCTGGAGCAGCATGGCGATGGCGA